>CAIYXG010000191.1 GCA_903930035.1 uncultured Actinomycetes bacterium
GTCCCGCACGTCGCCCCGGGGACGTGGGCGGCGGGCGCCTGCGGTCCCGCAGGTCGCCGCCCGTCGGCTCAGTGGGTGAACACCCGCACGTAGTCGACCTCGAAGGTCTCGCTGCCGGACCAGCGGCGGATGCCGGTGGAGGTGCAGCCGCCCGGGTAGGTGCCCGAGATCGAGCACCGGGACAGGTTGGGGAGCTCGCCCAGCGTCCCGTCGGGGAGGCCCACCCAGTTGCCGCCGACCGCCTGGTTCACGGCGATGTCGAACATGGCGTCCGGGTTGCCGTTCGACGCCCAGGCGGCGTTGGTGTCGGTGTAGGAGCCGGTGGCCGTGCCGTCCAGGTAGAAGGTGAACCGCACGCCGCCCGTGACCGCCTCGATGGCGACGCCGAAGGTGTGCCAGCCGGGGGTGGCGGTCGGCGCCTCGAAGCTGGTGGCCCGCTTGAAGACGTTGGACGTGCCGTTCAGGTGCAGGGTCTGGGACACCTTGCCGGGCACCTGGGAGTGGAAGTACTCCATCACGTCGACCTCTGCGGTGGACGAGCCGTTGGAGTGGCGGAGCCAGAATGCCGGCCAGATGCCCTGGGCATGGGGCACGCGGGCCCGCATCTCGAAGTACGCCTCACGGGGGTAGTAGCGGCCCGCCTCGCGGGAGCCCAGGAAGGCCGACGTGTAGTTCATGGTCCGGCCGTCCCCGCAGACCACGGTCTCCTTGCGGGAGGTGATCCGCAGCGTGCCGCCCGAGACCGCGACGTTCCGCGGCGAGTTGCACTGGAGCTCGTTGTTCCCGGCGCCGTAGGTGTTGAAGTACGGGCTCCACCGGGAGGTGTCGAGCGAGGAGCCGCTGAACTCGTCCGACCAGCGCAGGGTCCGGAAGTTGGTCGGGCCGGTCGGCAGCACCGCCGTCGGCGCCGTGGTGGTGGTCGTGGGCACCGTGGTGGTGGTCGTGGTGGTCGGTGCGGTGGTGGTCGGCGGCGCCGTGGTGGTGGTCGTGGTCGTCGTCGGCGGCGCCGTGGTGGTCGGTGCGGCGGTCGTGGTCGGTGCCGTGGTGGTCGGCGCGGCGGTGGTCGTGGTCGGTGCCGTCACCTGGCCCACGAGCCGGGCCGAGAATGAGGCGTCGGGGTCGGTCGAGTAGTCCTGGCGCAGCTCCACCGCCAGCACGTTCGTGCCGGTGCGCAGCGCCGAGACGGGCAGCGTGAACGAGCGGACGGCGTTCTCGGCGGTGCCGCTCCGTGGCGCCACCGGGTAGCCGTTGGCGGCGACGTTGTCGTTGACCACCCGGGTGCCGTTCAGGAAGACGTAGGCGGCGTCGTCGGCGGCCAGGCCCAGGCTGAGCGAGGTGACCGTGGTGGCGTCGGCGACGGTGAACGCCCGGCGGAACCAGTCCACCCGGTGCGCCGGGGCCAGCCGGTTGATGCGGGTGCGCTCGTCGCCGTCGCCGGCGCCGAGCTGGGCCGCACCGGACTTCCAGGCGGTGTCGCGGTAGCCGACGGTGGCCCACGAGCTGGCGGGTGCAGTGCCAGAGTCGACGTAGCGCCAGGTGGCGGCGGTGTCGACGAAGGTGGTGGACGTGGTGGCGGCCTGCGCCGAGGGCGCGACGCAGGCAGCGGCCACCACCAGCGCGGCCGAGGTCACGGCCAGGGTGAGCAGTGCGCGGGGGCGGCTGCGGTGCCGGCGTGCGGCCGGCGTGGTGGCCCGGGGGGCGGGGCTGGTCATGTGAGGGGTCCTCCGGTGTCGGACCGCGTCGAAGCAGGGGGTGCCCGCACGACGCGGTGCGGTGTGGGTGGTGCCGGATCCCGCCCCGTTCTTGGGTCCGTCAGTGCCGGTGCGCCGGCACGAGGAGGTTCTCGGCGCGCGCGGTACCGGGACTTGAGCGCGGGTGACGGTGGCCACCCGACGACGTGCTCGGGGGCGCTACGGGGTGACCCGCGCGACCCAGTGGCTGTCCTCGGCCGCGACCCAGACCGAGCCGTGGGCGACCGTCACCCGGGCCGGGTTGGCCCCGACCGCGAAGGTGGTGCGCAGGCCGACGTCGGTGCGGTCGATGCGCAGCAGCGTGCCCGTGTAGCGCTGGGTGACCCACATCCACCGGTCGTCGAACGCGATGCCGAACGGCCAGCCGCCGACGTCGAGCGTCTCGACGACCTGCCCGGACTGCGGTTCGACCCGCTGCACCTTGCCGCTCAGTGCGGTGACCCAGACGTAGTTGCCGTCCCACGCGACACCCTCGGGCGTGGCGGCCACGACGGTGCGGCCGCCGAGCCTGCGGGTGGCCAGGTCGACCCACGCCAGGTTGCCGGGGAACGCCGACGTGCCGAGGCTGGTCATCCAGAGGCGCCCGCCCCCCACGGCGAGGGCGAACACCGGCGACTGGACGTTCACGACGTCCGTGACCGTGTTGGTGGACGGGTCGATCCGTGACACGGACCGCGAGCCCATGTTGGCGACCCACACCGCCTGGCCGTCCCACACGACCTGCACCGGGGTGGCGCCCACCGGCACGGTCGCCAGCACCTCGCCCGTGGTGGTGTCGATGCGGGTCACGTCGGCCGACTCCTGGTTGGCGACCCACACCGAGCCGGCCCCGACGGTGGCGTCCACGGGGATCGCGCCGGTGGGCGAGCTGGCGACCACCTGGTTGGTGGCGGGGTCGACCTTCTGGATCCTGTTCCGCTGGAGGCTGGCGACCCAGACGTAGCGACCGTCGTCGACCAGGCCGTACGGCTGCTCGGCCAGGCGGATCCCGTCGACGCCGGGACCGACCGGGACCACCGGCGGCACGGTGGTGGTGGTCGTCGTCGACGACGTCGTGGTGGTCGTGGTCGTGGTCGTGGTCGGTTCCGTAGTCGTCGTGGTCGTGGTGGTCGGTTCCGTGGTCGTCGTGGTGGACGACGTGGTGGACGAGCCGTCGTCGTCCCCGTCATCCCCTTCGTCGTCGTCCCGGCCGTCGTCGTCACGGTCGTCGTCGTCACGGTCGTCGTCGTCACGGTCGTCCATGCCGCGGTCGTCGTCCTTGCCCGGTCGCACGGTGGTCGTGGGGCTGGGGCGTGCCGCTGCCTGGACCGTCGCAGGTCCGACGGGAGGCGGCGCCGACGGGCGGGGTGCGGGCTTGCAGGCCAGCGCGGTGACGGCGACCACCAGGGTCAGCAGGGAGCGCACGAACAGTGAGCTGCGCCCCGGTCGGCAGTGGTCTGGCGTGGTGGTGGACATGGGTTCCTCTCCCGTGTGCCGTCAGTCTGTCGGACGGCCGGCACCGTCCCACGGACCTGCGACACGGGGCCGCCACGGGTGCATGCCGGCGCGCCCGGGTGACGGGCGGGGCCGGGGGACGAAGGGCGGGTCGGACTAGCCGTCGGCCATGAGGGCGCCCATCGCGGCGCACACCTCGGTGGCGATGTCCATGCCGTCGGGCAGGACGCCCATGCCGAAGAACCCGTGGACCAGGTCGTCGTAGCAGCGGTACTGCACGGGGACCCCGGCCGCCGCCAGGGCGTCGGCGTAGGCCCGACCGTCGTCGCGCAGCGGGTCGAACCCGGCGGTGAACACTGCGGCGGGGGCCAGTCCGGACAGGTCGTCGGTGACCGAGGGGGCCGCCAGGGGCGAGTCCCAGTCGGCCGGGTCGGGCAGGTAGTGGGCCCGGAACCACTCCATGCTGGCGCGGGTGAGCATGAAGCCGGTGGCGAACAGGTCGTGCGACGGGGCCGTGAAGTGCATCTCGGTGGCCGGGTAGACCAGGCACTGCGCGACGGGCGCCGGGACCTCGGTCCCGCGCGTCACCTGCGCCACGACGGCGGCCAGGTTGCCGCCTGCGCTGTCGCCCATGACCCCGACCTTGCCGGGCTCGACGCCCAGGTCGTCGGCGTGGTCGTGGATCCAGCGGTAGGCGGCGAGCGAGTCGTCGACCGCGGCGGGGAAGGGGTGCTCGGGGGCCAGCCGGTAGTCGACGGCCACCACCACGCAGCCCGTCACGTCGGCCAGGAGCCGGCACGAGCCGTCGTGGGAGTCCAGGTCGCCGGTCACCCAGCCGCCGCCGTGGAGGTACATGACCGTCCGGGGCCGCGGTGCGGTGCCGAACCGCCGGTAGACCCGGACCGGGATCTCGCCCGCCGGGCCGGGGATCCGGCGGTCCACCACGTGGACGCCGGTGCGCCGCGGCATGCCGACCTTGGTGGCGTCGGCCATCTGCTTGCGCCGTGCCGCCACGTCGAGCTCGTCGCCCGTCAAGCCGAGCCGCTCGCCGAAGGTGATGATCGCCTGCACGCGCAGGTCGAGCGCCCGGCCGTCACGGACCACGGGCGCGCCGGCGAGCCGCCGCAGGACGGGGTCGGGGAGGGCCAGCAGCCGACGGACGAGGCGCGTCGGGACGGTGGCCCGGTCGCGGGGGGCCACGGGGCTACCGGCGCGCGACCGTGACGGTCACGCTGGTCGCCCCGGGGTCGGCCTCCACCACCAGGCGGCCGGCGTCGGGTGCCGAGGTGGCCCGGCCGCCCGTGACCGTGGCGGTGTAGCCGTCCGGGTAGGCCCGGGCCGCGAGCGCCAGCACCGTGGGGGCGTCGAGCGAGTGGTCGGGCGTGTAGCGGAAGGTCGTGCGCCCGGTGGCCGGGTCGAACCGCAGGTACTCGGGGGTGCCGGCGGTCGCCTGCGGGTAGGTGCGCTGCAGGTGGACCTCGATCTCGTCGGCGTAGGTCCCGATGTGCCAGTGCAGCCACGACACCAGCTGCTCGTCGGCCAGCCGGCCCGGCACGGTGGCGTTGTACGGGTTGCCCGACGCACCGAACTCGGTCAGGAACCGGGGGGCGTTCCAGCCGGCGGCCAGGGCGCCGGCGTTGTCGAACGCCCGGTTGAAGCTGGACGTGCACCAGATCTGGGTGGCCGGGGGCACGGGCTCGACCCGGCCGCCGTCGGTGTCGTGGCAGTAGGCGTGGAAGGAGAGCCCCACGGCGGGGCCGTCCGGCCCGGGGGTCACGCCGTCGACGGTCATCTGCGGCAGCGAGTACATGGTGGCGAGCGACTCGGCCTCCCACCACACGGGCATCCGCGGGGCCACGGCGCGCACGGCGTTGGTGAGCTCGGTCGACCTCGCGGTGGCCAGCCAGTCCACCTCGGGGCACCCGCCCGCCACGCAGCTCACGTAGGGCGTGCCCGGGAACGGCTCGTTGAGCAGCTCGATGCCGACCACGTTCGACGCGTCGCGCAGGCGCTCGGCCAGGGCCCGCACGCCCACGCCGTAGGCGTCCACGACGCCCAGGCCCGGCGCCACCGGCTCGTTGCGCCAGAAGGCGTCCCACTGCCGGAGCGACTTGGGGCTGGTGTACGCGGCGGCCCAGCCGATGACCTCGAGCCCGGGGGCGGGCTGCTCCGAGAGGTTCACGGCGTCGGCCGGCGTGGCCCACGAGGGCATCCCCCAGAACACGTCCTGGTGCAGGTCCAGCAGGACCCAGAGCCCGGCGTCCTCCAGGTCGGCGACGGTCCGCGCCACCTCCTCCAGGTAGGCCGTGTCGACCCCGCCCGGCGTGGGCATCAGCGCGGCGGGCCACACGCCCAGCCGCACGGCGTTGTACCCGCGGCGTACCAGCTCGTCGACGGGCAGGCCCGCCAGCTTGCCGTCGGTCACGGAGTAGAGGAACGGCGGCGACTTCTGCACGGCGTTGGTGCCGCGCAGCTGGACCACCCGCCCGTCGGCGTCCACCAGGTCGCGCCCGCGCACCCGGAGGGGGCCGCGCAGCTCGTTGGGCACGTCGACCACGGCCGACGGCCCGTCGGCGGCGGGGAGGCTGACGATCGGCTCGCTCGGCGGCGTGCACCCGGCGACGACGCCCCCGACCAGCAGCGCGGCGGCCAGCGCCGCGCCCGTCCGTACCTTGTTCGCCCTGGTCCCCCGCATGCGCCGAGGGTAACGGAACTGCGCCGGCCCGAACAGGTCGGCGGCGCGGCCCGCCGGGCGGTGCGCAGGGACCGTCAGCGGGGGCGTGGCTCGTTGAGGCCGGTCACGTTGTCGCGCACGACCTTGAGCACCGTGGCGCCGTCCAGCCCGCCCAGCTCGTCCAGGTAGTCGAGCGGCCGTGGCATGCCCTCGATGTGGGGCCAGTCCGACCCGAAGATCACGCGGTCGGGACCCATGACGTCGAGCACCTCGTGCACGTCGTCCTCCCAGAACGGGTTGATCCAGATGTGGCGCCGGAAGGTCTCGACCGGGTCCTCGGCGAACCAGCCGCCGAGCTTGTGGCCCAGCGCGTCCAGTCGGTGCATGAGCGAGCGCAGGAACCCGGACCCGTTCTCCACCGACGCCACCCGCAGGTTGGGGAACCGGGTGAACAGCTGGTCGCACACCAGCGAGGACAGGAAGTCCTCGGCGGGGCGCTCGAGCATGAGCATGCGGATGGGCTGGGGGATGCCGTTGTTGAAGTTGGCCGTGAACCCCTCGTCCGCGTAGCCGTGCGTGGTGTACCCGGCGTCGCCGGCGTGGACCACCAGCGTGATGCCGGCCTCGTCGAGCCGCGCCCAGAACCTGTCGAACGACGGGTGGGCGGGCGGGAGCGCGCCGTCCTTGGTGGTGGGCGCGGCGGGGCGCATGACCACCGTGCGGGCACCGCGGTCGAGCGCCCACTCGAGCTCCTCGCACGCCCAGTCCACGTCGGCGAGCGTCAGGTAGGGGCCGGCGAAGATCCGGTCCTGGTAGTCGAAGCCCCAGTCCTCCTCGAGCCACCGGTTGAACGCCCGGAACGTGACGCAGACGGCCTCGGGGTCGTCCTTCAGGAGCGCCTCGTAGACCATGCCGAGCGTGGGGAAGAGCCAGACCTTGTCCAGGCCGTGGTCGTCCATGGTCGCCAGGCGGGCGTCACGGTCGCGGTAGGCAGGGTCGATCCGGTCGCGGGCCCGCAGGAGCTCGATGGGGTCGTCGCCGTTGGGGTTGCCGCGGAAGTAGTCGCGCAGGACGCCCGGCTTGGCCACCGGGTCGAAGGTGGGGTTGACCACGGCCCGGGAGACCTTGCCCCCGACCACGTGGTACTTGCGGCCGTCGACCTCGGCCCACTGGATGGTGCGCGGCCCCCAGGCGGGGTCCAGGTGGCGGGTGAAGGCGTCGAGCGCCTCGTAGTAGTGGTTGTCGGCGTCGAACGGCCGCTGGCCCACCTGGGTGGGGACGGCGACGGGGGCGGGGGCCAGGTCGGTCACGGTGCCTACTTGTAGAAGGCCGGGCTGGACGCGTCGGCCGGCACGGTCTCGAGCGGGTGGGTGAGCTCGTCCACGGTCGGGCCGAACTCGTCGGCCAGGGGCGCCAGGGCGGCCAGGTCGACGCCGTAGACCTTGGCGGCGGTCCCGCCGAGCAGGAGCCGCAGGTCGGCCTCGGACCAGTCGTGGAACGACCGGCGGAGCGACTCCTTGGTGTAGGGGTAGGTGCCCTCCCGGTGCGGGTAGTCGGAGCCCCACATGAACCGGTCCACGCCCAGGTCGTGCATCATCGCCGCCTCGGCCGGCGGCGGGAACGACGCCCCGACGTAGCAGTTGGTGGCGAACACCTCGGACGGGCGCGTCCGGAGCTGCTGCGCCGAGGGGCCCAGCTCGCCGAACTTCCCGGCGGCCATGGCGTCGTGCAGGTAGTCCATCTGCTCGAGCGCGGCGCCCAGCCAGCCGGTGCCCTGCTCGGTCATGACGAACACCAGCTCGGGGAACCGGTCGAACACGCCCGACATGATCAGGTGGCCGAGCGCCCGGTTGGCGAAGAACCCGGCCTCCATCATGTAGATGACGACCGACGACGGGTACGCCCCGAAGTCGGGCATGCCGCTGCCGCCGCCGTGGTGCGTGACCGGCAGGCCCAGCTCGACGCACGTGGCCCAGAGCTTGTCGTAGGTGGGGGAGTAGAGCGGCTCGATGCCGGGGGTGTCGGGCGAGACGCCCGGGAGCAGCACGCCCTTCATGCCGTGCTCCTTGCCCCAGCGGACCTCCTCGACCGCGTGGTCCACGTCGTTGAGCAGGATCTGCACCTGGCCGACCCGCTCGTTCGGGCGCTGGGCCACGAAGTCGGCGAGCCAGCGGTTGTGGGCCTGGATGCCGGCGCGGCGCAGCGTGTAGTCCTCGGGGGTGGTCGGGGCCGGCGCGATCACCACGCCGGTCGGGAAGAACGGCGGCACCGTGTTGGGGAACAGCACCTCCGCCACGACGCCGTCGGCGTGCAGCTCCGTGGTGCGGCGCTCGTCGTCCCAGTTGCGGGTCCGGCCGTCGTCCTGCAGGTCGCGGAACGGGTTCTTGTAGCCGCCGCGCCAGTCGTCGAACCGGTCGCGGAACGCGGGGTCCAGGTACTCGCGGTAGGTGGCGTGGTTGCCGCCGGCGTGGCAGTCGGCGGAGACGAGCGTGTAGCGGGGGGACGTCGTGGTGGACATGTGCGACCTCCTGTCGGCCCTGACGCTATGCCCTTCCTGCGGGCGGCTCCTAGGCGGTGCCGCCGGCCGCGTCCGGATGGGAGCGGCGCCGGGGACCGTCACTAGAGTCCGCCGCATGACGACCGACCTCACCAACCTTCCGCAGCGCTTCCAGGGCAAGGTCGCCCTCATCACCGGCGCCGGCTCGGGCATCGGCCGCGCGGTGTCCCAGCGGCTGGCCGCCGAGGGCGCGTCGGTGTTCGCCCACGACATCAACGGCGAGGCGCTCGAGGAGACCGCCCAGCTGGTGCGCGACGCCGGCGGGACCATTGCGACCCGGGTCGGGAGCATCGCCGAGCGGGCCGAGTGCTTCGCCACCGTAGAGGCCGCGGTCGCCGAGTTCGGCAAGCTCGACGTGCTAGGCAACGTGGCGGGCATCTCCCGTGCGCAGCACTTCACCGAGATCGACGAGGAGTCGTACCGCCGGCTGTTCGCCGTGAACGTGGACGGGCCGTTCTTCCTGTGCCAGGCCGCCGTGCCGCACCTGCTCGAGTCCTCGGGCAACATCGTCAACA
>CAIYXG010000192.1 GCA_903930035.1 uncultured Actinomycetes bacterium
AGGGCCGCCCCGAGCTGATGGGCATCACCAAGGCGTCGCTGGCCACCGACTCGTGGCTGTCGGCCGCCTCGTTCCAGGAGACGACCCGTGTCCTCACCGAGGCCGCGATCGACTCCCGCTCCGACGGGCTCATGGGCCTCAAGGAGAACATCATCATCGGCAAGCTCATCCCGGCCGGCACCGGCATGCCCCGGTACCGCGAGATCGAGACCTACGCGCCCGACTACGTGCCGATGGACTTCGGCACCTACGAGGGCGCCGAGTCGGACTCCAACGCGGCGGCCTGGCTGGCCGGCAAGTCCGAGGTCCCGGCGACGGAGCCCGAGGCCGCAGAGGCCAGCAACGTCATCGAGTTCCCGGAGAGCACCGAGCAGGACGCGGGCTGACCGGCCCCGGCGCCGCTTTTTGCGGCGCCGGGACCGCCACCCGTAGCATGACCAACCGGTCCGCAGCCGTCTGCTGCGGCGCGGACCCGTGCCCGTCGGCCCTGGCGCCGTGGCACGACCACAGTTCGACATCCACATTTCTCGACAGGACAGACAGAGGTTCAACGTGCCCACCATCGAGCAGCTGGTCCGCAAGGGCCGCCAGTCCAAGCGCCGCAAGGAGTCCACGCCGGCGCTCAAGGGCGCGCCCCAGCGTCGTGGTGTGTGCACCCGCGTGTTCACCACCACGCCCAAGAAGCCCAACTCGGCGCTCCGCAAGGTGGCCCGTGTCCGGCTGACCAGCGGCATCGAGGTCACCGCCTACATCCCCGGCGAGGGTCACAACCTCCAGGAGCACAGCATCGTGCTCGTCCGCGGCGGTCGTGTGAAGGACCTCCCCGGTGTCCGCTACAAGATCATCCGCGGCACGCTCGACACCTCGGGCGTCCGTGACCGCAAGCAGGCGCGCTCCCGCTACGGCGCGAAGAAGGAGTCCTGACATGCCCCGCAAGGGTCCCGCCCCGCGACGCGAGCTCCTGCCCGACCCGATCTACCGGTCGGTGCTCGTCACCCAGATCGTCAACAAGGTCCTCCAGAGCGGCAAGCGCTCCACGGCCGAGCGCATCGTGTACGACGCACTCGCCATCATCGAGGAGAAGACCGGCGCCGACCCCGTGACCACCATGAAGCGTGCGGTGGACAACGTGAAGCCGCAGCTCGAGGTGCGCAGCCGTCGCGTCGGCGGTGCGACCTACCAGGTCCCCGTGGAGGTCCGGCCCCGCCGTGCCAACACCCTGGCCATCCGCTGGCTCGTGGGCTACTCCCGCCAGCGCCGCGAGCGCACCATGGCCGAGCGTCTGGCCAACGAGCTGCTGGACGCCAGCAACGGCGTGGGTGCCTCGGCCAAGCGCCGCGAGGACCTGCACAAGATGGCCGAGTCCAACAAGGCCTTCGCCCACTACCGCTGGTAGCCGGCGCCGACCCCCGTCCGCTGACCCCCCGAACGACGACCAGAGAGCACCATGCCCCAGTACCCGCTTGAGCGGACCCGCAACATCGGCATCATGGCCCACATCGATGCCGGCAAGACCACGACGACCGAGCG
>CAIYXG010000193.1 GCA_903930035.1 uncultured Actinomycetes bacterium
CAGGGCGGCGGCCAGCGCCAGGGTGGCGGCGGCCAGCGGGGCGGACAGCCCAAGCCGGTCGAGGCGGTGCTCACCGACGACCAGCCGCTGGACCTCGACGAGGAGACGCTGCGCCAGCGCGGCGGCAAGTCCCGGAAGGGTCGTGCCGTCGGCCGCTACCAGATGAACGTGCACGTGGCCCACGGGACCACGCACATCGCCATCCTCGAGGGCCGCTCGCTCGTGGAGCACTACGTCTCCCGCCCGGCGGACGACGTGGCGCAGATCCACGGCAACATCTACATGGGCCGGGTCGAGAACGTGCTGCCCGGCATGGAGGCGGCGTTCATCGACATCGCGACGCCCAAGAACGCGGTGCTCTACCGGGGCGACGTCCAGTACGACGCCGACGACGTCGAGGAGAAGGGCGAGGCGCCCCGGATCGAGGACGTCCTGAAGAACCGGCAGATGATCCTCTGCCAGGTCACCAAGAACCCGATCGCCCACAAGGGCGCCCGGCTCACCCAGGAGGTCTCGCTCCCGGGCCGGTTCGTGGTCCTGGTCCCGAACTCCAAGACCTACGGCATCTCCAAGCGGCTGCCCGACAGCGAGCGCAAGCGGCTGCGGCAGATCCTGGACCGTGTGCGGCCCAAGGAGCACGGCCTCATCGTGCGGACGGCGGCGGAGAACGTGACGGCCGAGGAGATCGAGCGCGACGTCGCCCGGCTGGCCCGGCAGTGGGAGCAGATCTCCGAGCTGGCGGCCAAGCAGAACCGCCCCGGCCTGCTCTACCGCGAGCCCGAGATGTCGGTCCGGATCATCCGCGAGGAGTTCAACGCCGAGTACCGGGCCGTCATGATCGACGACAAGGCGCTCTACGACGACGTGAAGGACTACGTGCAGGCGGTGGCGCCGGCGCTCGCCGACCGGGTCCAGTACTACGACCCCGGCTACGAGCAGCTGCCGCTGTTCGAGCGGTTCCACGTGGCCGAGCAGCTGACCAAGGCCCTCGACCGCAAGGTCTGGCTGCCGTCGGGCGGCTCGCTGATCATCGAGGCCACCGAGGCGCTCACCGTGATCGACGTGAACACGGGCCGCAACGTGGGCTCCAAGTCGCTCGAGGAGACCGTCTTCCGGAACAACCTGGAGGCCGCCGAGGAGATCGCCCGTCAGCTGCGGCTGCGCGACATCGGCGGGATCATCGTGATCGACTTCGTCGACATGGAGGTCAAGGAGAACCGGGACAAGGTGGTCCGGGCCTTCAAGGACGCGCTCAGCCGTGACAAGACCCGGACCCAGGTGTTCAACATCTCGGAGCTGGGCCTGGTCGAGATGACCCGCAAGCGCATCGGCGAGGGGCTCCTGGAGACCGTCGGGACCCGCTGCGCCGAGTGCGACGGCAGGGGCGTGGTCGTCCCCGACGACCTGCTCTCCTGACCCGGTCGCCCGCAGGAACTACCCGTCGACCCGCCCCGGACGTGCGCCGGGGTGGTCCCTCCCCCTAGTGTGGACAGCCGTATGTATGCAGTCGTGAAGACCGGTGGAAAGCAGTACCGAGTGGAGCAGGGCCAGCGCCTGCGCGTCGAGCGCGTCGGCGAGGTGGACTCCACGGTCGAGCTGGCCCCAGTGCTGGTGGTGGACGGCGGGACCGTCCTCTCCACGCCGGACCAGCTGGCCGGTGCCAAGGTGTCGGCCCGTGTGGTCGAGGAGACCAAGGGCCCCAAGGTCAACGGCTTCACCTACAAGAACAAGTCCAACAACCGCCGTCGGTGGGGCCACCGCCAGACGTACGCGGTGATCGAGATCACCGGCATCTCCGCCGGCTGACCGGCCAGACCTGAACCAGGGACGGAAGAACTATGTCGAAGACCAAGGGCGGCGGCTCTACCAGGAACGGGCGTGACTCAGAGTCCAAGCGCCTCGGCGTGAAGGTGTACGACGGTGGCGTCGTCACCGCCGGCTCGATCATCGTCCGCCAGCGCGGCACCAAGATCCACCCCGGCGACAACGTCGGCAAGGGTGGCGACGACACGCTGTTCGCGCTCGCCGACGGCAAGGTGAAGTTCGGCTCGCGCCGCAACCGCAAGATCGTCAACGTGGTGCCGGTCGAGGCCTGAGCCCCGACGACCACGACCGGGTCCACCCCGGTCGCCCAGCTCGAGGAACGGCGCCCTGCGGGGCGCCGTCCCGCGTGCGGGCTCAGCCGATGCCGCGCGGCAGGTCGGCGTCCCGCCAGCCCAGGTGGGTGCGGGCCTGGTCGAACGCGAACCGGTCGGTCATGCCGCCCACGTAGGTGACGGCCCGGACCTGGGCCTCGGTCGACCCGGCCTCGACCGTGTGGAGGCCGTAGCCGGCGTGGGCCACCTCGCCGGAGGCCACGAAGGGGTGGTCGGCGTGGAAGTCGACCAGCGCCCGGAGCAGCCGCACCACGGCGGTGTTCTGCTCGAGCGACGCCGGCCGCATGTAGATGTGCTCGTAGTTGAACCGGCGGAACTCGGCGAGCGCCTCGGCCATGTCGGCCGGCATCCCCACCGTGCCGGTGGCGCGCACCGTGGCCACGACGGCGTCGATGAAGGCGTGGAGCTGGCGGCTGCGGCGGTCGCCGCAGCGCTCCCGCACGAGGGCCGGGAGCTGCTCCGGCCGGACGATGCCGACGTGGACGGCGTCCTCGAAGTCGTGGCAGACGTAGGCGATCCGGTCGGCCCACGAGACGACCTCGCCCTCGGGCGTGGTGGGGACAGGTCGCGACCAGGAGTGGTTGCGGATGCCGTCGAGCGTCTCGACGCAGAGGTTGAGCGGCTCGAGCACCACGTCGGCGCCCCACACGGCGTGGTCGTACCCGCCGTCCACGTAGGGGGAGAAGGCGTCCTCGGAGGCGTGCCCGCCCGGGCCGTGCCCGCAGTCGTGGCCGATGGCGATGGCCTCGGTGAGGGCGACGTTGAGCCCCACGGCCCGTGAGACGGCCGCGGCGACCTGGGCGACCTCGAGCGCGTGGGTGAGCCGGGTGCGCTGGTGGTCCTCCGGGAGCACGAAGACCTGGGTCTTGCCGGCGAGCCGGCGGAAGGCGGAGGAGTGGAGGATGCGGTCGCGGTCGCGCTCGAAGCACGTCCGCTCGGGGTCGGGCGTCTCGGCGACCGCCCGGCGACCGGCCCCGTGCGCACGGGTGGCCCCGGGGGCCAGCACGGCGTCCTCGAGCTCCTCCCGGGCGGCGCGGTCGCGCACGGGGGCCGTGCCCACGGACGGGCCCGCGGTGGCATGGGCCCGGACCACGGGGGCCGCTCCGACCAGGTGCCCGCCCGCCGTGTGGCCGCCCATGGTGGCGGCCCAGGTGCGGGCCCGGTCGGTCGGCAGGTCATGCGGTGCGTCCAGCTGCTCGTCCACGGGGTCGAACCTAGTGGCAGGGTCCGACACCGTCACCGGCCGAACCGTTCAGGGGGCCGGGCGGGGCCGTCCCGTAGTGTGGCGCCGTGTCGAATTTCGTGGACGAGTGCGGCCTGAACGTGAAGGGCGGCGACGGCGGCGCCGGCTGCGTCGCGTTCCGGCGCGAGGCGCACGTCCCGATG
>CAIYXG010000194.1 GCA_903930035.1 uncultured Actinomycetes bacterium
GCAGGTCAGCCCAGCTTGGGGAGGGCCCGCTTGAGGTTGCGGACGGCCTGGTTGATCCGCTGCTCGTTCTCGATCAGGGCGAACCGCACGTTGCCCTCGCCACCGGGGCCGAACCCGACGCCGGGCGACAGCGCCACGCCGGCCTCCTTGACCAGGAGCGAGCAGAACTCCACCGAGCCCATGTCCTTGTAGGGCTCGGGGATGGGCGACCAGGCGACCATCGTGCCCATCGGCGGCTCCATGTCCCAGCCGATCCGCGCCAGCCCGGAGCAGATCGCGTCGCGACGGACCTGGTAGACCGCGTTGGCCTCCTGCGGGTAGTCCGGCAGCTCGTTGAGCGTGACGGTCGCCGCGATCTGGATGGGCTGGAAGGTGCCGTAGTCCAGGTAGGACTTCATCTTGGCGAGGGCGGCCACCACCTGCGGGTTGCCGACCATGAAGGCGACGCGCCACCCGGCCATCGAGAACGACGTGGTCATGGAGTACAGCTCGACGGCGACCTCCTTGGCCCCCTCGGCCTGCAGGATGGAGGGCGGGCGGTAGCCGTCGAAGCCCAGGTCGGCGTAGGCGTTGTCGTGGACGAGCACGACCTCCTTCTCCCGGGCGAAGTCGACGACGCGCTGCATGAAGTCCAGGTCGACGCAGGTGGTGGTCGGGTTGTGCGGGAACGACAGCACGATCACGCGCGGCTTGGGGTGGGAGTACTCCCACGCCTGGACCATGTTCTCGAAGAACTCGTCGCCCGTGCCGAGCGGGATCTCCCGGACGTCGGCGCCGGCGAAGATCGGCCCGAAGATGTGGATCGGGTAGCTGGGCGCGGGCACCAGGGCGGCGTCGCCCGGCTGGACGAGCGTCCACATGAGGTGGCTGAACCCCTCCTTGGCGCCGATGGTGTTGATGACCTCGGTGTCGGGGTCGAGGTCCACGTCGAACCGGCGCTTGTAGTAGTCGGCGGCGGCCTGGCGGAGCTTGGGGATGCCGCGGGAGGCCGAGTACCGGTGGTTGCGCTCGTTGTGGGCGGCCTCGGTCAGCTTCTCGACCGCGATGGCCGGCGAGGGGAGGTCCGGGTTGCCGAAGCCCAGGTCGATGATGTCCTCGCCGGCGCGCCGGGCCTCGACCTTCAGGCTGTCGATGATGGTGAAGACGTACGGCGGCAGCGACGTGATGCGGCGGAACTCCATGGCGTGAACCTACCGTGCCGGTGCGGGCGGGCCACGGAGGGTCGGGCCGGGGCGCCGGCGCTCAGCCCGCGTCGACCCGACCGGCGGCGATGAGGGCCGCGCCGAGCGCACCGGCCTCGGGACCGCCGGGAGAACCGAGCACCTGCACCTGCCGACGGTCCACGGCGTGCGGGTACTCGGTGGCCAGCGTGGACCGCACGCGGGCCAGCAGCCGCTCCCCCGCCGCGATCACGCCGCCGCCCACCACGACCACCTCGGGGTCGAGCACCACCAGGAGGTTGGCCAGGCCGAGCGCCACGTTGTCGGCGAACTCGTCGAGCACGTCGACCGCCTCGGGGTCCTCCTGGGCGGCGAGCGCCGTGACGTGCTCGCCCGTGACCTGCCCGACCGACCCGGCGGCGGCGACCAGCGAGGCGCCACGGCCGGCCTCGGCCGCCTCGCGGCCCAGGCGGCCGAGCGCCGAGCCCGACGCGTAGCGCTCCCAGCAGCCCCGCTGGCCGCACGGGCACGGCACGCCGTTGCGGTCGACGACCATGTGCCCGGGCTCCCCGGCGAACCCCATGGCGCCACGGACCAGCCGGCCGTCCACCACCAGGCCGCCCCCGATGCCGGTGCCGAGCGTGACCGCCACCAGGTGCTGCGCGTCCGGGGCCAGCAGCGCGCGGGCAGCCACGGCGACGCAGTTCGCGTCGTTGTCGGTCACCACCGGCAGGCCGACCGCCGCGGTCACGGCGCCGACCACGTCCACGTCGTTCAGCCCTGCCGAGTTCGGGGCGCGACGGACCACGCCCGTGCGGTCGACCAGCCCGGCCAGGCCGACCCCGACCCGCTCGACCGGTGCGGCGGACCGGGACAGCACCGCACCGAGCGCGTCGACGATCGACGACACGACCTCGGGCGAGTTGGCGTCGGACGGCACCTGTGCGCGGTCCAGGACCACCGGGGTGCCGTCGGCCGGGACGGCCACGAGGAGCGCCAGCGTCTTGGTCCCGCCGACGTCGACGCCGGCGACCACCCGAGGAGCGTCAGCCGACGGAGCCACGGGGGCAGTCTGGCCCAACCGCACGGGGCCGGGCACGACCGGTCCGCTCAGCAGCGGACGGCCCGTGCCACCGCAGGACCCTGGGCCTCCGCCCACACGGCTGCGGCCGGGTCGTCGCACAGCACGACGACCTGGACCAGCGGGCCGAGCGCGGCCAGCCGGGCGAGCGCCCGCTCGAGCGCGTCCGGCGCCGACGGGAGCCCCTCCACGAGGACCGGCACGGCGCCGCCCACCGTCGTGGCCCGGCGCGCACCGATGCCGCAGGTCAGCTCCCACTCCACCGACTGCCAGGGGAGGTCGGCCGGCGCGGGGACCGCAGGGGCCGGGACCGGGTCGGACGCAGGGGCCGGTGCCGGTACGAGCCGTTGCTCGGCCTCCCGCAGCCGCAGCTCGGCGGCCCGGCACTCCTCGAGCTCGGCCTGGACCTCGGCGTGCCGCACGGCCCGCGCCCGGGCGCCGGCGAGCCGGTCGTCGGCCTCGCGGACCTCGTCGGTCATGGCGTCGAGCTCGGCGTCGTCGGTCTGCAGCAGGCCGGCCTCGAGCCGGGCCACCTCGGCGTCCAGGGCCGCCGCACGGCCGCGGGCGGCGGCCAGCCGCTCCGGCACGTCGGCGAGCCGCGCCACCGTGGTCTCGGCCACGGCGGCGACCTCGGCGGGCGTGCGGACCCAGCCGACCTCGGCGCCGACCAGGACCAGGTGGTCCCGGAGCGCCTCGGTGGCGGCCAGCACGTGCGGGTCGTCGGGCGAGGGGGCGGCCAGGCGGACCTCGCGGAGCAGCGCGGCCAGCGCCCCGGGACGACGCTCGTCCACCCGGACCTGTCCACCCGCGCCGTCCGGCGCGCCGGCCCGGCCGGCGGCGACGGCACCGGCCAGCAGGTGGTGGGCCCGCGACACCAGCCGGGTGCGACGGGCCTCGAGCTCCTCGAGCACTCCCTCGTCGGGCAGGACGGCCCGCAGCCGCACGACCTCGTCGGTGGCGGACTCCAGGCGGGCCGTCGCGTCCTGGACGGCCTCGGTCTGCTCGGCGAGCGCCCGGGCGTTCGGCACCCCCGAGACGTAGGCCGTGTAGGTCTCGTAGCCGAGCGCGTCGAGCAGCTCGGCCTCGGTCGCGCGCAGCTCGTCGAGGTCGGCCGACCCCGTGGGGCCCGACACGGCGAAGATCTGGTCCCGCACCTGCTCGAGCCGGGCCACCAGGTCCGGGTCGTGGAGCGGGCTGCGCCGCGACTGCTCCAGCCGGTCGAGCTGGGCGCGGGCCTCGGCGCGTGCCACCTCGGCGCTCGCCAGCTGGCGCTCGGCCGCGGCGCGGCGGTCCTCGACGGTGCGCTCCTCGGCCAGGACGACGTCGAGCGCCTCGGCCAGCTCCTGCGCGTCGGGGTCGGGGCCGCCGGGGCCGTCGAGCAGTGCCAGGAGCTGGTCGCGGACCTCGGCGAGCCGCTGGGGGTCCTGGGCCTCGAGCGCCTGCACCTCGTCGTGCAGCTCGTGGGACGCGGCGATGAGCGCGGCCCGCTCGGACTGGGCGGCCCGGCGCAGCTCCTGCCGCTCTGCCTGGCGCTCCGCCGCACGCGCGGCGACCGACTCCCGGTGGGCCGTGGCGCTCGCCACCGCGGCCGCGGCCAGCGGGTCGAGCAGGGTGCGCAGCTCCTCGGCGCGCCGGGCCAGCCCGGCGCGGGCCTGGGCCATCTCCTCCGGCGTCGTCGGCATGCCGGCCACGTCGCCCGTCCCGTCCCCAGCGGTCAGGACGGACGACGTGGCCCGCGCAGTGGGCCGCAGGACCGGGGCCAGCGGCGCAGCGGTGCGCAGCAGGTCGGTCGTGGCGGCGTCGAGCGGCATGAGGACCCCGTGGAGGTCGACCGTCGCGGCATCGGCCGGGGCCGTCCCCGACCCGCCGAGCGCGGCGACCACCTCGGCCAGCCGACGGCGCTGCTCCGGGGACGCGCCGAGCAGCACCGTCAGGGACGGGTGCAGCTCCAAGGGGTGGCCACCCCTGGAGAGGGCGTCGATACGGACCAGCTTCACGAGAACCTCGGGAGTCCGCTTCGGCCGGCACCCGCCCCCGCCTGAGAAGAATCTCTGAACTGGGGAGAAGTACCCACGCCGGCCACCGGGTCAGTCGACCTGGATCTTGCGGACCTTCGTCGGCGCCGGCTCGGGCGCCGGCTCGGCGTCGCCCTCAGGGTCCTTGGCCCAGCCCTGCGCCGTCCAGCCGTCGTCGGCCTCGTCGTCCGCGTCGCCCCACGGGCTGGGCCGGCCGGGCGAGACCCGGGCCACGAGGTCGCTGACCACGCCGGTCACGCTCTCGACCGCACCGTGCAGACGGTCGCGGTCCTCGACGAGCTCCTCGACGGCGTCGAGGAAGGAGCGGGCGGCACCGAGGACCTCGCGCGCGGCCCGCTGGACCTGCGCGGTGGCGTCCGTCCCGTCCGGGCGGTCCGGGCCGTCGTCGGACGAGGAGGTCTCGGTGTCCTCTGGCATCGCCCCATGATGGACGCGCCGCGGCCGGGCGTCGAACCCGTCAGGCGCTGAAGCGCACGCGCAGGGTGCCGTCCTCGAGCGACGCGCCGGCGACCTCCCGGCGGCGCAGCGACTCGGGGAGCACCAGGTTGCGGCGGTGGGGCCCGACCGAGACCACCAGCTCGTCGCCCGACCGGGACACGTCGAGGCCGTCGTGCTCGGCGAACGGCAGCTCGACGACCAGCGTGAACGACGTGCCGTCGCGCTCGACGCGCAACGGACGTCCCACCACCAGCCGTGCGGCCGGGTCGGTGCCGTCCCAGAGCTCCTCGGCCAGCGAGCGCAGCGCGTCGGTCCCGACCACCTCGGCACGGGCCAGCGAGGCCCGGAGCACGGGCAGGGGCGCGAAGTCGTCGACGATCGAACCGAGGTGCTCGGCCTGCGACTCGCGCCAGCGGGCGAACCACGGGTCGGCGACGTCGTCGGGCAGGACCCGGTTCACCACGACCGCGTCGACGTGGTAGCCGAACAGCGAGAGGTAGGTGTAGGTGCGACGCGCCTCGGCCACGACCATCCGCTCGGGGTTGACGACCAGCCGGACCGACGTGACCGCGGGGTCGGCCAGGATCCGTCGGACGCTGTCGAGCCGGTCGTAGAGGCGCTGGCCCGCCGTGAACACCTGCTCGTCGGCCACCGGGACCGAGGTCAGCCGGGCGACCACGGGACCGACCATACGGGTGACCCGGCGCGAGACCGGGAAGAGCTTGTCCATGTACCAGCCCAGGACGTCGGGCAAGGACAGCAGCCGGATGGTCTCGGCGGTCGGTGCACAGTCGACCAGCACGACGTCGTAGTCGCCCGAGCTGCAGAGCCCGTCCAGCTCGGTCAGGGCGAACAGCTCGTCGAGGCCGGGCACGACCGAGAGCTCCTCGGCCTCGAGGGCGTCGACCCCGGCCCAGTCGAACACCTCGAGCAGCCACTCGCGGATCTCGCCCCACGACTCCTCGAGCCGCGCCCGGGAGTCGATCTCCTGCGCCCAGCACCGCGGCGCGACCTCGGTCGGCCGGGGACCCAGCGCCACGCCGAAGGAGTCGGCCAGCGAGTGGGCCGGGTCGGCCGAGGTGACGGCCACGCGGAGGCCGGCGTCGGCGAGCCGCAGTGCGGTGGCCGCAGCGGTCGTCGTCTTGCCGACCCCGCCCTTCCCGGTGAAGAGCAGGACCCTCACCGGTTGCGACGCTCGGCTTCCTTGCGCAGTCCGTCGAGCGCGTGGCTGATGATGGTCCGCTCGGCCTTGCGCTTGATCATCCCGATGACCGGGATCTTCAGGTCCACCGTGAGGGTGTAGGTGACCTCGACCGTGCCGTCGCCGCGGTCGTCGAAGCGGTACTCGCCGTCGAGGCGCCGCATCTCGTGGGACTGCACCAGGTGCCAGCGGAAGGAGCGGGGCTCGTCGTAGTCGTACGCCACGGTGTAGGTCGAGCTCAGGCCGAAGCTGCCGACGGTGAACGTGGCGCGGGCCGGACGGCCGGCGTCGTCACGCTCGTCGACCGTCACCGACTTCACGTCGCCCGCCCACTCGGGGTAGCGGTCCACCTCGACCGCCACCTGCCACAGCTGGTCGACGGGTGCCGAGATGACCTTGGAACCCTGTCCCTGGTCTGCCATGCGACGACCCTAGGCCGGGTCCCCCTGCGCCGCCGCACCGGCGTCGCGCAGCGGGAAGATGCCGAACCGGGCCGACCACCAGCCGCAGAACCCCAGGCCCAGCAGCGGGGCGAGCGTGCCGAACGCCAACGGGGTGAACGGCCGCACCGCCGCAGCGGCCACGGTCACCACCACCTGGGCCGCCAGCAGGCCCAGCAGCGGCCGGCGGGGCCACGCCGGTGCCGCACCGGCCAGGAAGAAGAGCCCGCCGATCCCGATCGTGCTGCGGCGGCTGCGGCGCGCTGCGTGGAGCATGGCCAGGAAGAACAGCACGGAGCCGGCCAGGAAGCAGCCCAGCGAGTAGACGAAGTACACGCCGACGAAGCTCGACGGGGCGACCGCCGCGAGCAGCGCGGCCACCGCGAGCACCGCCGTCGCCGCCGAGTCGGCCACCACGGTGCGACGACCCGGACGGGCGTCCCCGTAGCGGTCGGCAAAGGCGGCCTCGAGCTCGGCGCGGCGGGCCTCGCGGCCGGCCTCGACCTGGGCGCGGGCGTCCGCCGCGGTCCGCGGGGCGTCGTCAGGTCGTGCGGCCATCGGCGTCATCCTGCCGCACTGGCGCCGTGGCCAGCAGGTCGGCACGGCCCGCCCGTCGGGCCGCCCA
>CAIYXG010000195.1 GCA_903930035.1 uncultured Actinomycetes bacterium
CCACTTGCACGCCGATGGCCTTCAGGATGGGGTTAGCGTGGCGGGTGGTGAGGGCCTGCAGCTGCGTGAAGAACGAGTCGACCGCCGCCAGCGCGTCCTCGTATCCGTACCCCGCCCACGTCGACAGCGACCCATCGCCCACGTCGCGGTACGCCACCCGCACCAGCGGCACGGCCCCGAGCACGTTGCGCCCCGACTCGGCAGGCACCAGCGCCCCGTCGCGGAACACCTGCACCGTGTCGGCAGTGATGACGCGCCGGTACTGCACCGTGCGCGACTCGCCGGTGTACGCCCCGGTCTCGGGGTCGACCTCCAGCCCCGTGCGGTAGTAGACGGTGATGACGGCCCGCTCGATGTACCGCCCCGTCGGGTCGCGCTGCACCTCGACCGTTCGCGGGTCATGCGCCACCACGACGGCGCCGTCCCTGGAGTTGAGCGCCTCCAGATACACCTCGCCGAACACGCACAAGTTCAGCGCCCACCGCTGCCGCTGCGCGTCGATGCCAGACCGCCGCCAGACCTCGGCGCCCTTGGCCTGCACCATGGCGGGGTCGTCGTCAGGCGAGACCAAGTCAGGCCGCGCCTGCAGGGACAGGGCGTTGCTGGCGATGCTCGATGCGTCGACCTCGCACACGAACTGCAGGTCGCGGGTCATGCGGCGCGTGACGGTGATCTCGCGGTCTTGACTGTCCACCGCCACGAACAGGTTCATCCGCTCGATGTCGCCGCGCCGGTAGGCCAGCCCTAGGTACGCCTCCCAGCGGCGCGTGAACTCCTCGATGACCTCGTCCCGCGTCCGTGGCCACCGCCGACCGAAGGCCAACGTCTGGCTGATGCCGTACACCAGCTCGTCGCCGCTGCGGCGGAAAGACTGGTCGGCGCTACTGTCGAGCAGGATAGGCATCTCACACCCCGAGGCGATGACGGAACGAGCCTAGCACGGCTGGCGCGGCGAGCCACCGCAGGGCGTAGGCCGTCGCGTCCCACTGGTCATCATGCGCCGAGCTGGGCACGCTGCACATCTCCTCGACGTAGTCCGCGACCCATGGCGCCGAGGCAGGCAGCAGCACCTGCCCCGCCGACCACAGCCCATGGTAGGGGCGCATGCGGGCCACCTTGTCGAGCTGCCCTGGCTCCACCGTCTGGATGCCCCGCACCAGCGTGCGCAGGTCGGCGACCAGCGGGTCACCCGTGGCCTTGCCTTCGACCAGCACCGCGTCGGGCTGCCACCGCGCCGCGAGGTCGCGCAGGGTGGTGCGCTGGGTGGGGTAGTCCAGCCGCTCGCAGGTGACGTGCAGGACGTAGTGCATGGCGCCCTTGACTCCGACGACCACGAACGCGCTCGGGTCGCTCGACTGCTTAGCCCTGAAGGCCGTGTCCGCCGCCAGCACCACGCGGTCCATCGACCGACGCACCATCATGGGGTCGCCGTCGTATCGGTGCGACAGCCACTCGCGGCGCAGTTCGGACCCCTCCGCCGGTGTCGGCCGCTGCTGGTAGAGCGCGGCGAACCGTCGCGCCCCGATAACGGCGCGGGTCTGCTCCAGCTGCTCGGCGGTGATGAGGTCGGGGTCCAGCGCCTCGCCCTCTGCCCGCCCGAGCAGGTCGTCGGCCTCGGCGAGCGCGGGGTAGGACACCAGCCGCCAAGCGTCGCCGCCGGTGCGCTGCGCCGCGAGCAGCCGCCCGACTAGGTCGTCCTCATGCCAGCGGGTGTGCATGACCACGATGCCGGCCCGAGTGGCGGCGGCGCGAGGAATGAC
>CAIYXG010000196.1 GCA_903930035.1 uncultured Actinomycetes bacterium
ACGTCGCCGCGCAGGGACCGGCGCTGGTCGACGCTCCAGACCCCCAGCGCACCCGCCAGCACGACCAGGCCCATGGTGAGCCAGGACGCCGGCAGCAGGCGACGGAAACGGCGCCGCCAGAAGGTCCGCATGTCGAGGCCGCCCCGGCGCGACCACTCGCGGAGCAGCAGCGACGTGATCAGGAAGCCCGAGAGCGTGAAGAACGTCGAGACGCCCAGGAAGCCGCCGGGGATCCAGGCGAACTTGGCGTGGAAGAGCACCACGGCCATGACGGCCACGGCGCGCAGGCCGTCGAGCGCCGGCTCGTGGCCCATCTCGGACGCGCCGAGCAGCCCCCGGTCCCGGCGGACGGCGGCGGCCTCCCGGTGGAGGCCCTCGGCCACGGTGTCGTCGACGGTCCCGGCCACGGGCCGCTACTCGCTCGGCGGCATGACGACGGGGCGCACCTTGGACTCCAGGTACTGGCCGGGCGCGCTGCGGCGGAACCAGCGGCTCATGCCGGGCAGCCGCATGGACAGGCCCCACCAGGTCACGCGGAGCTCGGTCTCGACCATGGTCCGCACCACGGCCATCTTCGAGGAGCCGGCCACACGGTCCACGAAGAAGATCGGCAGCTCGGCCACCGACGCACCGCTCGCGGAGACACGGAAGGCGGTCTCGATCTGGAACAGGTACCCGTTGGCCCGCGTGCCGTCGATGTCGATCCGGTCCAGCACCCCGGGGCCGTAGACGCGGAACGCGGTCGTGGCGTCGTGGATGCGCAGGCGGAGCATCTTGCGGGCGTACCAGTTGCCCCACTGGGACAGCATGCGCCGCGACCAGGTCCAGTCGGCCCCGCCGCCGGCCACGTAGCGGGAGCCGACGGCCACGTCGGCACCGTCCCGGACGGCGGCCAGCAGGCGCGGCAGGACGTCCGGGTCGTGCGAGAAGTCGGCGTCCATCTGGCCGACCACGTCGTAGCCCAGGTCGAGCGCGTGCCGGAACCCGTGCCGGTAGGCGGCCCCGAGCCCCTCCTTGGACGCCCGGTGGAGCACCCGCACGCCGCCGTCCTCCTCGGCGACCAGGTCGGCGATCCGGCCCGTGCCGTCCGGGCTGTTGTCGTCGACCACGAGCACGTCCATCTCCGGGCAGGTGCGGCGCACCGTACGGAGGAATCGGTCGATGTTCTCGCCCTCCTGGTAGGTGGGCACGACGAGGCAGGCGGGCACCCGGAAAGGATACTGAGGCCCCACGAGCGGTGCGGTGCACCGCCGGGACCGCCCCTGTGGGGCCGCTAGGGCGTGGCGGCGGGCGGGCACTCCTCCCCGGCCGCCCGGTGCCGGTAGAGCGAGAAGGTCGGCGTCGTGCGGACGGGGCAGTACTCCGCCGCCACGACGCGGTTGGCGGCCTGGCTCCGGCCGTTGGCCGACTCGTTGGGCTCCGTCCAGTCCTTCCACGCACTGGAGAGGATCAGCCAGTCGTTCTGCCGCAGCTCGTCGGCCAGCACCGAGTCAGGACCGTCGGCGAGGACCGGGTCCATCTCGATGTACCGCGTGCCGGGCTCCAGCTCCGGGAACAGGTAGTAGAAGAAGGCGTCGCTGTAGTTGGTGCGGGACAGGTCGGCCGTCCCGACGACGAGCCGCTCGCCCGGCCGCGACGCCGCGGCCAGGGCGTCGACCACCTGCTGGGCGTCGTCCGCGCCGTTGCGGCTGCCGAAGTAGAACGTGCGGCCGTCGTGGGTGACCGGGTACCCGAACCGGTTGTGGCCGAAGGTCTGGCCGACCAGGTCGACGTAGGTCCGGACCGGGTAGAACGGGATCACGAGCAGGAGGACCACGGCCACCGACCCGATGCCCGCCAGCTGGGCCCGGCCGTCGTCGAGCCGGGGCCACGCCCGGGCGACGAGCCACGACACGGCGGCGACGCACAGCGGGAACGTGATCCCCGTGACCCACGACAGGTGCGCCGTGTCCGGCCGCTGCACCGCCTGCTGCACCAGTGCGGCGCCGAACAGCGCCGCCGGCCAGTACGAGGTGGCCCGGACCGAGCCGGGCTCCGTCCGGCGCAGCCGCCACCCGACCCACAGCACCAGCCCGCACGAGACCGGGACCAGCACGAACCAGAGGAAGATCTGGTTGGGCACGGGCAGCATCGGGAAGGGCCAGCCGGTCACCCGCAGCTCGCCGGCCTTCTGGAGGAACCCGTCCGTGGTCCCCCACGACGGCGGCACGGGCAGCGCCCGGCCGGCGCGGAGCTCGAACACCGGCTCGAGGAACATGCCCCGGAACGCCGCCGACGGGCCGGCCAGCAGCAGGTGCGGCACGTACAGGAGCAGGCCGCCGACCAGGCCGAGCGCCATCGGACGGCGGCGGCCGACCGACGTCCCGAGCCAGAGCGCGGCGAACGCCAGCCCGACGGCCAGCACCATGTCGGGGCGGTAGAGGAGCGCCCCGGCGAACAGCAGTCCCGCCGCCGCGGCGAGCCGGCGGCCGCGCCGTTCGTCCTCGCTGCGGAGGGCCCAGCCGCCGACGGCCACGCCCCAGACGCCCAGCGCCAGTGCGCCGTTCCACGCCATGGCGGAGAGGCCCAGGGGGCCGATGAGCACGACCACCGACACGACGGCGCCGGCCGTGGCGACCCGTCGCCCCCACGGCCGCAGCACGGCGAACAGCCCGTAGGCGACGAGCGCGTGCTGGACCAGGCCGACGAGCCGCTCCACCGTGAGGTCCACCCCGAACACCTTGTAGACCGCCGCGAGCACCCACAGCGAGCCCGGTCCGTAGAGGTGCAGGAAGTCCCGGTGCGGGTAGTCCCCCCGCAGAATCCGCTCGGGGAAGGTGAGCATGAAGCCCTCCTCCATCGGCGGGCCCTGGTAGCGGAGCAGGCCGGCGAGCGGGAGGAGCAGCACGGCGGCCACGACCCCGACCGAGGCCCAGTCGGCCAGGGACCACGGGGCTCGCCGGTCCCCGTCCTCCGCCGGTGCGGCCTCGGCCGGCACGACCGCCCCGCTCACTGCGGGCCCTCCGGCCCTGCGGCGTCCACGACGACGACCGGGAGCTGGCCGGTCAGCGCCACCTCCTCGAGGACGTCGGCGGCGTCGGGCTCCGGCGCCAGGTGGTCCACGGGCTCGGGCCACGGTCGGCCGATGCTGAGCGCGACGCCGGCCAGGACGGCGAGCAGCGGGGCCAGGCCGAGCTTGAACCGGGGGTCCCCGAAGAACAGCACGGGGACGAGCGCGCCGGACAGGGTCGCCATCACGACGCAGAGGCCGGTCGGGTCGAGCCGTCGGCGGCGCCACCCCCGCACCGACGTGACACCGAGGCCCACGACGGCCGCCGCGAGCTGGAACCCCCACGCCACGTCGACCACGTGCTGGGCCGGCCGGTAGGCGTCCCCCAGGAACTGGTCCGAGCCGAACGAGACGGCGGCGTACAGGCCGTCGGCGTCGGTGCGGTAGGTGATCCACAGCTTCCTGCCGCTGAGCGCCGGCAGCTCGCCCGGGTGGGACCGGACCCACCGGACGGCCCGGGCCCGGGTCTCCTTGTCGCGGCGGATCTCGGCCCCGGTGCCGTCCAGGTAGAACTCGCCGGTGTCGCAGTACCGCGGGATCGAGAACCCGCCCTTGGCGCCCGGGTGGAACCCCACGCAGAGGTTGTCCCCGCCGTTGGTGCTGAAGGGCACGAACGTGTCGAACACCCCGTAGTTGCGGACCGTCCACGGCCCGGCGAACGCCAGGACGCCCACGCCCAGGACGGCCGTGCGGGCGAGCGCCTGGCGCCAGCCGGTCCGGGCCACCAGCCACGCCAGCGCGAGTGCCGGCAGCGTGAGCAGGGCCTGGGGCCGGACCATGCAGGCCAGCCCGAAGGCGCCGCCGGCCAGGACCGCCCGGCCCCAGTGCCAGCGGGCCTGGTCGTGGACGGTGACCACGGCGGCGAGCGCCACGGCGAACGCCGTGACGTAGAGGGTCTCGGAGAGCAGCAGGCCCGAGTAGACGACCATGTTGGGCCAGAGGGCCAGCACGAGGGCGGCGGCGACGCCGGTACGACGCCCGCCCAGGCGGCGCCCGAGCACGAACACGGCCAGCACGGCGACGCCGCCGAGGAGCGACTGGACCACGCCGGTCACGCCCAGCGTGTGCGCCCCCAGGCCGAGCTGGCGCAGCACCCACTGCTCCGCCCCCAGGAACAGCGGGTAGCCCGGCGGGTAGTAGGAGGTGGGGTTCGGGAGGTCGCCCGGGGCGCACGGGGGGCCCGACAGCGCCACGTAGCCGCGGCCGCAGGCCACCTGGAGCGCCGAGTAGAGGTAGATGGCCTGGTCAGCCAGCGCCTTCGGGCTGCGCATGCCGACGGCCACCCAGGCCAGCCGTGCCACGACCGCCACCCCGGCGACCGTCCAGGCCGCAGGGTCGCGGTACCACGGCACTCGCTGTCGGTCGTCCACCGGCCCAACCTAGGTCGTGGGCGCGGGCTCGTCCGTGGACCGTCGCCACCCGGCGAGGACCCGTCGCTCGACCAGGACGAACCCCAGCCACCCGGCGAGGAACGACGCCGGGACGGCGAGGGCGACCTTGGCCGCGAGCGGCGCGGCGGGCACCAGGTCGACGACCCACAGGTAGACGGGGAGGTGCCACAGGTAGAGGGAGAACGAGATCATCCCGACCCAGCGCAGGGCACGCAGGTTGCCGATCCGGGCCACGGGGCCGCCTCGGGTGGCCGCGGCGGCCACCGCCGTCGCCGCGGCGGCCGCGACCACCGTGAAGCCGCCCATGTAGAGCCACTCCGAGGTCGGCCGGGCCAGGACCCAGCAGACGCCGAGCACCACGAGGCCGGCCAGCCCGGCCGCCCGCAGCTGCACCGACGACCAGAGGCGGCTCCGCCACACGAGCGCCGCGGCCAGGCCGAGGAGGAGCGAGTCCAGCCGGGCGTCGGTGCGCTCGTAGAGCGCCGGCAGCGGCACGCCCTGGCGCAGCAGCCAGAGCCGCCACAGCGCCACGGCGGCCGCCCCGACCACGCACCACGCGACGAGCCGGTCGGGGCGGGCCAGCCGGCGGCGCAGGGCCCAGACCCCGACGGCGAGCAGCACGTAGAACTGGCCCTCGAGCGCGAGCGACCACAGGTGGACCAGCGCGAACGGCGGCTGGTGACCGAACGTGAGCTGCCAGTTGGCGGTGAAGGTCAGCGACAGCAGGCTCTGCAGCCCCTGCTCCTTCCACGCCGTGCCGACGAGCAGGACCGCCACGAGCCCCTCGACGACCAGGAACACGACGAGCGGCGGGTAGAGGCGGCGGGCCCGCCGGGCCGCGAAGTCGGCGCCGTCCACGGTGCCGGTCGCGTCCACCTCCCGCAGGAGCACCAGGCCGATGAGGAAGCCCGACAGCGCGAGGAACACGTCGACCCCGAGGAAGCCGCCGGGCAGGCTGAAGCGCTCCCGGCCGCCGTCGAGGAACACCACGTGCGTCGCCAGCACGGCCAGGATCGACAGCCCGCGGAGCCCGTCGAGGGCCGGCACCGGGCCCAGCTGGCGGGGCGGCCGGGCGGCCGCGCCGCCGCGGCCGGTCGCGAGCAGCTCTGCGGGCCGCTCGACCAGCCAGTAGGTCAGACCGGCCAGGGCGCCGCCGCCGACCAGCACGACCGTCAGCGCCGTCGGGAACGGGGCCACGAAGTCCCGGAGGCCACGGACCCGGAACCACTCGTCGGTCACCCACTGGTGCCAGAGGTACAGCCCGTACGAGCCGAGCGCCGCACCGGCGGCCAGCGTCCCCATCCACGGCGGGACGGTGCGCGGCGCCCGGCCCCGACGGGGCTGCGCGGCCAGTGCGGAGGGGGCCACCACCGCCGCCGCCACCACCACGAACAGCAGGTGGCGCAGCACGGTCTGCGGCCCGTCGAACCCTGTGTAGACCGGCGGCAGGCCGAGCGCCGTGGAGGCGGTCCAGAGCGCGGCGGCCCCCACGCCGTAGACGGCGAGACGGCCGGCCACCGGCAGGGCGCGGGCCCGCCCGGACTGCAGCCACAGCGCCAGGCCCACGCCCACGGCGAACTCGTCGAGGTGGTTGGGCAGCCAGGTCAGCAGGGCGCCGCGCGTGTCCACCGCGCCCGGCTGGCCCAGCACGAACCGGGGCGTCAGGGCCAGCACCCCGAGCCGCCACGCGAGCGCCACGACCGCCCAGCCGACCAGCCCGGCCGCCGTCCACCGGACCCGTGCGGCGCGGGCGGTCCCCCGCCGCTCGAACACGCGCCGCAGTCCGGCGAACCACAGCGGGACGAAGGCGTAGAAGGCGATCTCGGTCGAGAGCGTCCACGACTGGGTGATGGGGCCGATCGCCCAGCGCGGCACGTACACGTGGAGCAGCAGGGCGTCGGCCAGCAGCTGGAGAGGTCCGCGGCCGGCGGTGCCCGAGGCAACCAGGACGAACACCAGGACGAACAGGTACACGGGATAGATCCGCGATGCGCGGCGCCGCACGTACGCGCCGAGCGCCGGCGGCGGGGCGTCGCCCAGGGCGGACCGCACGAACGGCCGGGCCACCAGCAGGCCCGACAGCACGAAGAAGACGCTGACGCCCACGTCGAGCCGGGGCAGCAGGTCCCGCAGGGGCGACGACCACCGAAGCGGGTTGACGACGCCGGTCGCGAAGGCGACGTGGGTCACGACGACACCGACGGCGGCGAGCACCCGG
>CAIYXG010000197.1 GCA_903930035.1 uncultured Actinomycetes bacterium
CCGTCGCCGCCTTCGCCGCGGCCGACCCCCGGGTCGCGGCTGCCGTCCCGGTCGGCCCCGAGGGTCCGGCGCCCGTCGACGCGCTCGTCCTGCTGGCCCCGGGCGAGGGCCACGACGTGGCCGGGACCTCGGTCGTGGGCACCGACGTCGCCGCGGCCCGGGCGCTCCTCGCGTCCACCACCGCCTCGACGGTCGTCGTGCTCTCGACGGCCATGGTCTACGGCGCCCGCCCCGACACGCCCGTCCCGCTCACCGAGGCGGCCCCGGTCCAGCCCGTGCCCGGCGCCCGGTACCCCGCGGCCCGGGCCGCGCTGGAACGCGCCGTCGAGGACTGGCGGCGGGAACGCCCCGGGACGACGGTGGCCGTGCTGCGGCCCTCGGTCTGCGTCGCCCCGTCCGCCGCGCCACGGTGGCTCGAGCGGTCGGCGTGGCACGCACGGTCGCTGCGCCAGGTGGGGCGGGACCGCCCGGCGCAGTTCCTGCACCTCTACGACCTGGCCCGGGCGGTCGACCTGGCCCGCCGGCTCCGGCTGGACGGCGAGTTCAACGTCGCCCCCGACGGCTGGCTCTCGGCCCGCGAGCAGCTGGAGCTCGTGGGTGCCGGCCGCCCGCCGCGGATCACGGCGCCGGCCGCCGCGGCGTGGACCCGGCTGCGCTGGTGGGCGGGCCTGGGCTCGACGCCGCCCGACCTGGCGACCTACGCGCGGCACCCGTGGGTGGTGGCCAACGACCTGCTCCGGTCCCACGGGTGGGAGCCGGAGTTCACCAACGAGGAGACGTTCGTGGTGGGCCACCGTCCTGGCTGGTGGTCCACGCTCACGCCCGACCAGCGCCAGGCCGTGGCCCTCGGCGGGCTGCTGGCGGGGGTGGTGGGCCTGGTGGCGGGCGCCGCGGCCGCCGTGCGCCGCGCCGGCCGTCGGTCCTAGTCGTCGGGCTGGCGGCCGACCGTCAGCGCCAGCACCACCGGCAGGCCGGCGCGCTCCACCTGGAGGTCGAGCTGCTGGCCCACCTCGCTGCGGTGCACCAGCCGTGCCAGCTGGCTCATCGACCGGACGTCGATGCCGTCGACGGACAGCACCACGTCGCCCGGCGCCACCCCGGCCGCGTCGGCGGGACCGCCCACCGCGACCGCCGTCACGGTGGCGCCCTGCATCCGCCCGGTCGCCGACTCGCCCCGGACCACGTCGTGGCCGGTGACGCCGATCCAGGGGTGGGCCACGGTGCGTCCGACGGCCAGCTGTGCCGCCGTGCGGAACAGGGCGGTGCCGGTGAGCACTGCCACCCGGCCGTCGTCCGGCCCGTCGGCGACGATCCCCACGAAGCGGCCGTCGCTGGTGAACACCACACCGTCGCCGCGCGGGTCGATCCCGGCCGCGTCGGTGTGGAGCACCTCGGCGACCACGCCGTCGTCACGGGTGAGGTCCTGGTCCATGGTGCGCACGTTGCCGTTGCGCCACATCAGGCGGGTGCCGTCGTCGTCGGCCCGCACCGCCAGCACGCGGGTGCCGACCTGGGGCCGGGCCGCGTCGGGCACCGCCCGGCAGGGCGAACCGCTCATCCGGACCAGGGCCACGTCGTCCACGCCGTCGACGGCCACCACACTCGCCGTGGCCGGCCGCTTCCCCGCGCAGGCGGCCCGGACCCGGGTGGCACCCTGGAGGAGCGACGCCCGCACCAGCACGTGGCCCTTGCGGTCGACGGCCACGCCGGTCGCCACCTGGGTCTGGTCGCCCGAGCCGTAGGCGATGGTGGCCACGGTGGGTCCGATCAGGTCGCTCGGTCCTGCGGCACCCGCAGGGTTCCGGCCGGCGCGACCGATGCCGATGCCCGCCACGAGCAGCCCGGCGCCGGCCAGCACCAGCAGCGCCGAGAGCCGCAGCCCGCGCCGCCGGTCGGTGTCGTCCGCCCGGGCCCGTCCCGCCTCGCTGGGGTGCTGCCAGGGGCGGTCGGCGGGCGGGAGCGGTGGGGCAGCTGCTTCCGGCTCCTCGGTCCCGTCGTCCACGGCGTGCCAACTTACCGACCGCCGGGGCGCAGGTGACCGCGGCCCGGCGGTTCCCTACGATTGCCCCGTGCCCCCGTCCTCCGAGCCCGGCCGCAGCGCGCCGGACGTCCTGTCGCCACCCCCCGGCGCCGACGACTGGCTGGGCTGCACCTCGGCGCCGCTCCCGGTGGCGCAGGCCGGCGAGTGGGTCGTGCGCCCGGACTGCGGCGCGGTCGTGGTCTTCACCGGCACGGCGCGGGACCACGCCGACGGCCGCGACGGCGTGACGCTGCTCGCCTACGAGGCCTACGAGTCCCAGGTCGTCCCGGCGTTCGAGCGGGTCGTGGCCGACCTGCGCGCCGCCTGGCCCGGGGTCGGGCGGACCGTGGTGCTGCACCGCACGGGCCCGCTCGGGCTGGGCGAGGCGGCCGTCGTGGTCGCCGTCTCGGCCCCGCACCGTGACGAGGCGTTCGCGGCGGCCCGGTTCGCCATCGACACCGTCAAGGCCACTGCCCCGATCTGGAAGAAGGAGCGGTGGGCGGGCGGCGACGACTGGGGGACCGGCGCCACAGCCCTTGCCGGGCCGCCGGTTCGGACCGAGGGGCCTCCGGGCGCGAGCATGGAGGGGACATGAGCAACCTCGTCTACCTCTTGATCGCGGTCGTGATCAGCGTCGTCGGCGTGCTGGCGGTCTGGTACCGCGGCCGCCCGCCCACGTCGCCGAGCTCGAGCATCGACCAGTTCAGCGAGAAGATGCGCGCCCTGGCCCCCCAGGACGACGACCAGCCGGGTCCCTCCGACCCGCTCCGCAGGAGGGGCTGAGCTGGCACGCGACCTGGCGATCGACCTGGGCACGGCGAACACGCTCGTCTACGCCCGGGGTGAGGGCATCGTGCTGAACGAGCCCTCCGTGATCGCGCTCAACAGCCGGACCAACGAGGTCCTGGCGATGGGCCGCGAGGCGTCCAAGATGATCGGCCGGACGCCCAGCTACATCGTGGCGGTGCGTCCCCTCCGCAAGGGCGCCATCACCGACTTCGAGGTCACGCAGGAGATGATCCGGCTGCTGCTCCGCCGGGTCGGGGTGAACCGGTTCAACCGGCCCCGCGTGGTCATCTGCGTCCCGTCGGCCATCACCGCGGTGGAGAAGCGGGCCGTGACCGAGGCGGCCCGCAAGGCCGGCGCCATCGAGGCCCAGCTGATCGAGCAGCCGATGGCGGCGGCCATCGGTGCGGGCCTCCCGATCAACGAGCCCACGGCCAACATGGTGGTGGACATCGGCGGCGGCACCACCGA
>CAIYXG010000198.1 GCA_903930035.1 uncultured Actinomycetes bacterium
CAGGTGGTTCTTCACCGTCTTCTGCGAGATGTAGAGCTGGGCGGCCACCTCGGGCGTGCTGCAGCCGTCGGCGATGAGCTGGAGCACCTCGACCTCGCGGTCGGAGATGACCCGCTCCGCCTCGTGGGTGCCTGCCACGTCGAGGCGGCGGACCTCCTCGAGCATCGTCCGGGCGAGCTGGGGCGACAGCACCGTGTCGCCCTCGACCGCCATGCGCACGGCGTCGGCGATCTCGCGGGTGGACGAGTCCTTGGTCAGGTAGCCGATGGCGCCGGCGCGGATGGCGTTCGCCAGCACCTCCTGGTCGGCGTGCATCGTGAGCATGACGACCCGGGTGTCGGTGCCGGACTCGATCACCCGGCGGCAGGCCTCGACGCCGTCGCAGTTGGGCATCGTCACGTCCATGAGGATCACGTCCGGACGGAGGTCGTCGGCCATGGCGATGGCCTCGACACCGTCGCCGGCCTCCCCGACGACCTCGAACCCTGCCTCGGTCATCGACCGGCGCAGCCCCTCGCGGAGCATCCGGTGGTCGTCGGCGAGCATGAGACGGATGGACATGGCACTACCTCCTGGCAGCGGTGGGCTGGTCGGCCCGGTCGGGCCTTGCGGCCTCGGGGTTGATCGAGCACCGCACTCGCGTGCCGCGCCCGGGGGCGGAGAGGATCTCGAGGGCGGCGCCGACGGAGCTGGCCCGCTCGCGCATCCCCATGACGCCGTAGGAGTCGAGCCGACCGGCCCGCCCCTGCTCGAAGCCGACGCCGTTGTCGGTCACGTCGATCAGCGCACGGGTGCCGTCGCAGCGCCACACGACGCGGACCGCAGTGGCACGCGCGTGCCGCTCCACGTTGGCGAGGGCCTCCTGGGCGACCCGCCACATCTCCCGCTCCTGCAGCATGGGCAGGCGGGCGGACTTGTCGGCCTCGACCTGGATCACCAGGCCGGTGCGCTCGGTCAGGCGGGCGGCGAACTGCTCGAGCACGACCCCGAGGCCCATCTCCTCGGTCACGTCGGTGCGCAGGTCGTAGAGGGTGTCGCGGACCTCGCGGGTCACGCCCCGGACGTCGTCACGGAGCTGGTGCAGCTCGCTCGAGATCGGCTCGCCCTCGGCGTCCTTGCTGACCATGCGGTCGAGCTCGAACCCCAGGTAGGCCAGGGACTGGCCGATGTTGTCGTGCAGGTCGCGGGCGATCCGCGTGCGCTCCTCGTCGGCGCCGACGGTGCGGAGCCGGGCGAACCACCGGGCGTTGTCGAGGGCGAGCGACGCCGGCTCGACGAAGCCCCGGACGACCTCCTCGTCGCGCTCGGTGAAGTGGTGGAAGTCGTGGTGCTCGACGGCGATCAGTCCGATCACGGCGCCGCGGGCGGCCAGCACGCTGTAGAGCCCGGAGCCCGACTTGCTGGACAGGCCGCCGCCGTGGACCGAGAGGTCGGGGAGCGACACCACGCCGTTCTCGGCGAGGGCCGAGCGCAGCCCGGGGGCCAGGTCGGTGGGGCCCAGGCGCCTGCCCACGTGCAGACCCTGGTGGCGCACGATGTCCCAGTGGGCGTCGGCCTCGTCGAACAGCAGCACGGCGGCGCTGTCGAAGGCCACGAGCGTCTTCATGCGGTTGAGGGTCGAGTCCAGGACGTCGGCCATGTCGAGCGAGGCCGGGAGCGTCTGGGTGACCTGGTGCAGCGAGTAGAGGAGGTCGTTGGCGTCGGCCAGCTGGCCGAGCCGGGACTCGGCGAGCTCGCGCTCCCGGTCGGCCTCGCCCGAGACCCGTCGGGAGAAGCCGGCGATGATGGCGACCAGCACGATCACGCCGCCCCACGTGGCGCACTGCAGCAGGGCGGCCCGCTGGTCCCCGGCGGACTGCAGGACCGGGAAGCTCACGGCGAGGACCGTGACCACGCCGATCCGGATGGAGAACGCGACGCCCCGGGCCAGGCCGGCCACCGTGACCGCCGTGAGCAGGGTGAAGATCAGCGGCGAGCCCCACCCGCCGGTCATGACGATGGCCGCGACGTGCAGCGCCACCTCGCCCATCACCCGCAGCAGCGACCGGACGTCGTCGCCCACCTGCAGGGGCCGGAACGTCCGGAACATCGCGTACGACAGCAAGACGGCGGTCCACGCCATGAGGGTCCGGTCGCCCGAGCCGATGTGCTGGGAGACCAGGAGGATCGAGATGGCCGTCGTGGCCAGCCGCATGGCCGAGATCAGGCCGTGGAACGCCGCGACGTGGTCGACGCTGGAGCCCGAGCCGTCGCGGAGCAGGTCGAAGTCGCCGGCGACGGGGCGGGAGGGGTCGACCAGTGCGCCCTGGGCCTCCCGGCGGAGCCGGGCCGCCAGCCGGGAGCGACGCCCGCCCGCTGCAGGAGCAGCAGGGGCCTCCGGCAGCTGGATGTCCTCCAGCGGCAGGTCGGCGTGGGTGGTCTGGTCCATCGGGTGTCCCGGCTCGGTCGTGGCGGACGTGGCGTCCGCCTGGTCGTCGTGCAGGGGCTATCGGCAGGTCCTTCGGACTACTTGGGAAAAAATCCTGGGCAATTTCTCCTGCCCGCCCCTGCCCGGCCCGGCCGGGCCGGGCGTGTCCCGCACCAGGGCGCCGTTCTAGGGTGCCGGCATGGTGCTGGTAGGGCTCACAGGCGGTATCGGGTCGGGCAAGAGCACGGTCTCGGAGGCGCTCGAGCGCCGCGGCGCGGTGGTGGTCGACGCCGACCGGATCGTCAAGGAGCTCCAGCAGCCCGGGACCGAGGTCTTCGCCGAGATGGTCGAGCGGTTCGGCGAGGGGATCGTGGGGCCGGACGGCCAGCTCGACCGGCCGGCGGTGGCGGCGATCGTGTTCCACGACGCGGCGGCGCTCGCCGACCTGGGTGCGATCGTGCACCCGCGGGTGCGCGACGAGATGACCCGGCGCCTCGAGGAGCTGTCGGCGACCGACCAGGTGGTCGTGCTCGACGTGCCGCTCCTGGTGGAGTCGGGCTGGGAGGGCATGTCCGGGGTGGTCGTCGTGGACCTCGACCCGGAGGTCGCGGTGGCCCGGCTGGTGGCCCACCGGGGCTTCGACCCCGAGGACGCCCGGAGCCGGATCGCCAACCAGGCCTCGCGGGAGGACCGCCTGGCGAAGGCCGACGTCGTCGTGGACAACAGCGGGGACCTCGCCGCGCTCGAGCCCCAGATGGACCGGGTGTGGGAGTGGATCGGCGGTCTGGAGCCGGCGGGGGACGACTTCCGCCCGCCCGGCTGAACCTGTGGAGGTGCCCCGGTTCAGGCGATCCCGGACTGGCGCACCACCAGGAGCAGGTCGTCGGGGCCCAGACCCGGGTCGGACGACTTCGGCGGGTTGAGCACCACGCTGCCGTCGGCGGGCCGGTAGCCGAGGGCTGACTGCGACTGGTCCGACGCGGCCCGCACCAGCTCCTCGAAGGTGGCGCGGCCGTCGACGTACATGGAGACCGGACGCATCTCGAGGATGCAGCCCCTGGGCTGGAACAGGTCGGCAAAGACCTGGTCGAGCTCGTGGCGCTCCGACAGCTGGGCGATCAGGAGGCTCGTGAGCTCGTCGCTGACCACGAAGTCGTCGACGCCCGTGGCCAGCGCGAGCGGGGTGTGGCGCTGGTCGAGCAGCTCGGCCACCACCCGGACGTCCTCGAGGTGGTTCCGCTCGACGACCTGGTCGAACGCCATGAGGGTGAGCAGGGTCCGGGCATCGGCCTCCTCGGCCGACAGGTGGTGGCGGTAGCCGAGCACGATGACCTCCTCGAACCGCCGCTCGAGCGCCAGGAGGGCGAGGCCCTCGGGGCCCCGGTCGTCGGAGGACACCTCGATGCGGGCGTTGTGCGCCGTCGTCTCGGCGTCGACCCTGGCCGGGTCGACATGGTCGGGGTCGACCACGATCTCGATGACGGTGCCGGGGCGGACGAACTCGTCGAGCTGTGCGACCACGTGCGGCCCCAGCTCGCTCCACCCGACGATCAGCAGACGGATCGGCTCGGTGGACAGGTCCTCCGAGGGGCGGACCACGGGGGCCCTCGCGCCGTCGCGGAACCCGGTCAGGACGAACGTCGAGTCGTCCTCGGCGACGGCGACGAGCTGGTCGTCGGGGGCCAGCACGTCAGTGGGTGCGGGGTTCAGCTCGACGATCCCGTCGGCGCCCAGCCGGCCGATGACGGCGGCAGACTCGAACGCCAGCTGCGCCTCGGCGTAGGTCCGGCCGGCCAGCTCGGGGAACTGGGCGAAGTAGACCTCGCTGCCGTCGAAGCTCAGGAGCTCTCGGAAGACGGAGGCAAGGCCCCGCTGCCGGCATGCCTGCGCGGTCAGCTCGGCGACGACCAGGTCCGAGTTCACGGTGATGACCCGGGGGCCGAAGAGCGCACGGATGGACGCCTCCGCCTCGTCGGACTGGACCTCGGCGACGACGTGCGCGTTCATGAACTCCGGGTCGATGGACCGGACGGCGAGCAGCGTCTTGACGACCGAGGCGTCGGACTCGCCGACCACGACGATGGACCGCGCCCCGGCGACGTTCACGATCTGCAGGTCGGCCGGGAGGTTGGGGTTGCCGCTCCGGCAGACGAGCTTGGTGGTGCGGAAGTCGCCGACCTGGTCGCGCAGCCCGTCCTCCATCTCGGTCTTGTCGGCGTCGGCCAGGACCACGACGGCCGCCCGTCGCTCGCTCTCGTTGGCCAGCACCAGCTCGCTCACGATGACCGGGACCCGGGGCGACCACCCCAGGACCAGCGTGTGCCCGTTCTCGAGCACGTCGCTGCGGCCCTTGCGCAGGCTCTCGACCTTCTGGTCGACCAGGTTGGCGATCAGGCCGATGAGGCTGCCGGCCAGGAAGATGCCGGCCACGGTGATCCCCAGACCGACGAACCGGGTGGACCAGTTGGTGTCGCCGGCGAACGTGCCGGCGTCGACCACCCGCAGGAGGGACTGCCAGAGCGACTCTCCGAGGGTGAGCCGTTCGTCCTCGCCGTTCACCCCGACGAGGCCCAGGATCCGCACGACGACCGCCGTGACGACGATCAGCGAGAGCGTCAGCAGCCCGAGCCAGCC
>CAIYXG010000199.1 GCA_903930035.1 uncultured Actinomycetes bacterium
GGGCCAGGGCGGTCCCGACCCCCGGGCGCGACATGATCGTGTCGGTCACGACGGCCCGCACGCCCTCGGCCTCGACCAGGGGGGCCAGGTCGGCGTCGACCTGGTCGACCACGAGGGTGGCGGCCAGCGGGGCGTACCAGCGGGCCACCCCGGTCACGGACGGCTCGTGGCCCAGCTCGCGGAGGAGCCGGTCGGCCGGGCCCTTGAGGGCGGCGCCGCCCACGATGGGGCTGACGGCCACGGTCCGGGCCCGGGCCGCCTCCACGGCGTCGCGGACGCCGGGCACGGCCAGCAGGGGACCGATCGAGACCACGGGGTTGGACGGCGCCACGACGACGGCGTCGGCCCCGGCGACCGCCTCGAGGACGCCGGGCGCCGGGCGGGCGTCCCCGGCCCCCACGAACCGGACGCCGGCCACCTCCACCGCGTGCTGCTCGCGCACGAAGTACTCCTGGAAGGCCAGGTCGCGCCCGTCCACGGTGGTCACGCGGGTCCGCAGCGGGTCCTCGGTCACGGGGAGCAGCCGCAGGCCCAGCCCGAACGACCGGGCCAGCTCGGCGGTCACCTGGCTCGGCGTGGCGCCGGCAGCCAGGCGGGAGGTGCGGTACAGGTGGGTGCCCAGGTCCAGGTCGCCGAGCGAGAACCAGCCGGCGGCCTCCCCGGCGACCGGGTCGTCGGCGGCGACGCCGTTGGCCGCGGCGTGGCGGCGGAGCGACTCCATGGCCCGCCAGGTCTCCCCGGCGAGGCCCCAGCCGGTCTCGGGGTTCACCGAGCCGCTGACCGTGTAGAGGATCGTGTCGGTGTCGGGGCAGACGGTGAGGCCGTGCAGGACGCAGTCGTCGCCGACGTTCACGACCACCGTGACCTCGGACGCGTCCACGACCTCGAGCAGGCCCCGGAGGAAGCGTGCGGCGCCGACACCGCCGGCCAGGACACAGATCATGCGCGGCACCCTAGGGCGTGCCGCCCGGGTCAGTGCAGGCCGGAGAGGCGGCCCTCGAGCAGGGCCAGGTCGGCGTCGACCATCATCGTCACCAGGTCCTCGAACCCGACCTCCGGCTTCCAGCCGAGCTTGGCCTCGGCCTTGGCCGGGGTGCCGATCAGCAGGTCCACCTCGGCCGGGCGGTAGAACGCCTCGTCGATCACGACGTAGTCCTCGTAGTCGAGCCCCACGTGGCCGAAGGCGATCTGGCAGAACTTGCGGACCGAGTGGGTCTCGCCGGTGGCCACGACGTAGTCGTCCGGCGTGTCCTGCTGGAGCATCAGCCACATGGCCTTCACGTAGTCGCCCGCAAAGCCCCAGTCGCGCTCGGCCTCCAGGTTGCCGAGGCGGAGCTCGTTGGTCATGCCGAGCTTGATCTTGGCGACGGTGTTGGTGATCTTGCGGGTCACGAACTCGAGCCCGCGGCGGGGCGACTCGTGGTTGAACAGGATGCCGCTCGACGCGTGCAGGTCGTAGGACTCCCGGTAGTTCACGGTGATCCAGTGGCCGTAGAGCTTGGCCACGCCGTAGGGGGAGCGGGGGTAGAACGGCGTGGTCTCGGACTGCGGGACCTCGACGACCTTGCCGAACATCTCCGACGACGACGCCTGGTAGAAGCGGATCCCCGGGTCGGCGATGCGGATGGCGTCGAGCAGGCGGGTGACGCCCAGGCCGGTCACGTCGCCGGTCAGCACCGGCTGGCCGAAGCTGGTCTGCACGAAGCTCTGGGCGGCCAGGTTGTAGACCTCCTGCGGCTTCCACGTGCGCAGCAGGTCGATCATCGAGGCCTGGTCGAGCAGGTCGCCCTGCACGGTCGAGATGCGGTCCTGGATGTGGGCGATCCGCTCGAAGGTGACGGTCGACGACCGCCGCACCATCCCGATGACCTCGTACCCCTCGTCGAGGAGGTGCTCGGCGAGGTAGGAGCCGTCCTGACCTGTGATTCCAGTAATGAGTGCGCGCTTGGCCATGGAAGGGTTTCTAGTGCATCACGCCGGGGCGGTCGCGCACCTTCCGGGGCCGGTCCGGGCCCCGTGCCGGGACCGTCGGGGGAACCAGAACGCCTAGGCGGAGGCGTCGTCGAGCCGCCGCCGGCAGTCCTCGAGGAGGTCGGCGAGCGTGGTGGCGAGCGGGATCTGCGGCTGCCACCCGGTGTCGGTGCGGAGACGGCTCGCGTCGCCCCGGAGCACCGGGATGTCCACGGGCCGCTGCAGGTCCGGGTCGGCCTCGAGCCGCATGGGCACGGTGGCCATGGCGATGAGCTGCTCCGCCAGGTCCGAGATGGCCACCGCCGTGCCGCTGCAGACGTTGTAGACCTCGCCCGACACGCCCTTGTCGACCATGAGGCGGTAGGCGCGCACGACGTCGCGCACGTCGGTGAAGTCGCGCTGGGGCGAGAGGTTGCCGGCCTTCAGGACCTGGTCCCCGGACCGCTCGTTGGCGGCGACCCGGGCCGCCAGGGCGGGTGCCACGAACCGGTCCGACTGGCCCGGTCCCAGGTGGTTGAACGGCCGGGTGCGGACGACCTGCTGGCCGTGGCCGAGGAACGCCTGGTACGCCACGGCGTCGGACGCCACCTTGGAGGCGGCGTAGGGGCTGACCGGCCGGAGCGGGGACTCCTCGGTCAGGGGGAGGTCCGCCGGGGTGACCTTGCCGTAGACGTCGGCGGAGCCGACGGCGAGCACCCGCTCGACCCCGGTCTCCCGGGCCGCCCAGAGGACGTTGAGCGTGCCCTCGGCGTTGGCCCGGAAGGTGGCGCCGGGGGTGTCCCACGAGCCGCCCACGTCGGCCGCCCCGGCCAGGTGGTAGACGACCTCGGGCCGCACCTTGCGGAACAGCTGCAGCAGCGCCGGCGCATCCAGGATGTCCAGGTCGTCGATGGTCCGGTCGGTGGCCACGGCCTCGTCGCCGGACGCCTCCAGGTGGGCCATGAGGTGGGTCCCGACGAACCCGCGGGCACCGGTGACGAGCGCCTTCATCGGGCGGCTGCCGTCGGGACAGGCTCTGCAGGGGGGAGCGGCATGGCCGGGACTCTACCCGGCGGCCCCCGGCGGACCGGGCTCCGCGGCGGCCCGGACCCCGGGCGTCGCGCACCGCTCGGGTAACCTCGCCCTCCGGCGGTCCCCGCCCGTAGCAGCCCTGCACTGGACACTGTCATTCCTTCCGACGTCGACCCTGACGGCCCCGAGCCGACCGACGAGCCCGCCCCCGCCGTGGACGACGCGCTAGAGTACTCGGTGGTCGACGCCGTGGCCGGTGCGTCGCCGGCCGACCCCGACGAGGTGGCCGGCGCGTCGCCCGGCGCCGCACCGACCGTCGCGACCGACGAGGACGGGGAGGACGACGACGCCGAGGACGCCAAGTGGGGGCTCGGCCCCGCCGA
>CAIYXG010000200.1 GCA_903930035.1 uncultured Actinomycetes bacterium
CGACCGGCGTGAAGTCGGCGACGGCGGCGGCCATGACCACCACGTCGGCCGTCGCCGCCCGCTCGTCGACGGCCTGGTGCATCTGCGCCGCGGTCTCCACCTGCACGCGCTCGACGCCGGCCGAGCACGGCAGGGACGCCGTCGTGACCAGGACCACCCGGGCGCCACGACGTCGGGCGACCTCGGCGAGCGCGTGGCCCTGCTTGCCCGACGAGCGGTTGCCGATGAAGCGCACGGGGTCGATGGGCTCACGGGTCCCGCCCGCCGTCACCAGGACGGTGAGCCCCTCGAGGTCGCGGTCGGTGCCCAGGAGCACGGCCCGGGCCCGGTCGACGATCGTGCCGGGGTCGGCCAGCCGGCCCATCCCCTCGTCCCCGCCCGCCAGGCGCCCGGACTCGGGGTCCACCACGTGGACGCCCCGGCGCCGGAGGAGCGTGAGGTTGTCCTGCACGGCCGGGTGCTCCCACATCTCGGTGTGCATCGCCGGGGCGACCACGACCGGGGCCCGCGTGGCGACCAGGACGTTGGTGAGCAGGTCGTGGGACAGCCCGTGGGCGTAGGCCGACAGCAGGCGGGCCGTGGCCGGGGCCACGAGCACCAGGTCGGCCTGCTGGCCGAGCGAGGTGTGCGGGATGGGGCGGTCGCCGTCCCACAGGTTGGTCCGGGCGGGCTCCGACCCCAGGGCGTCGAACGTGGCGGTGCCCACGAACCGGGTCGCCGAGCTGGTCATGACCGGGCTCACGAACGCGCCGTCGTCCACCAGTCGGCGGCAGACCTCGACCGCCTTGTAGGCGGCGATGCCGCCACACACGCCGAGGACGACCCGGCGGCCGTCCAGGGATCCCACCTGCAGTCCCGGGTGGGTCAGTCCGAGGCGCCGTCGGCCTCGGCGGCCTCGGCCTCGTCGGCCGCCGCCTCTGCGGCGCCCGGGCGCTCGGGGACCGGCTTGCCGGTCGCACCGCCGACGCCCTCGATCTTGTCCTCGTAGATCTCCTCGAAGGCCATGGACAGCGACTTGCGGGCCGAGGACGTCACCTGCGGGGGCACGACGTGGCCGGTGTTGCCGCCCAGGCCGGCGTAGTACGAGTTGATCTCGCGGGCACGGCTGGCGGCCAGGGTCACGAGCGAGAACTTGGACCCGCAGCGGGACAGGAGCTCCTCGACGGGGGGCTGCATCATCGTGTCGAAACGGTCGGCCATGGGGCGCGTCTCCAGAGATCTACGGAACGGGGGTGCCCGGAACGGACGTCGAAGCGTACCAGCCGGGGCCGGCGCACGGGAACCGGGACCGCCGGCCACCCGGTGGGTCAGCGGGCGCGGTGGTCCGCCACCAGCTCCTGGAGCTCGCCGAGGGCACGGTCCAGGTCGTCGTTGACGAGCAGCCGCATGCCCAGCTGCTGGGCCGCAGCCGCCTCCTCGGCGGCCTTCTCGACCCGCTGGGCGACGCGGTCGGGGGCGTCGCCCCTCCCCCGCATGCGCTCGGCCTGCTCCTCGCGGGAGGGGGCGTCCACGAAGACCAGGAGCGCGTCGGGGTACATCTCCTTGATGCGGCGGGCGCCCGTGACGTCGATCTCGAACAGCACGTCGCTGCCCTCGGGGGGCGTGGGCACCGGGCTGCCCTGCCGGTAGTCGAGGAACTCCACCCACTCGAGGAACCCGCCCTGGGCCACGTGCGCCGCGAACTCCTCCTCGGTCACGAAGCGGTAGGCGTCCGCGGGCTCGCCGGGCCGGCGGTCCCTCGTCGTCCAGGAGCGGCTCAGCCACAGGTGCGGGTCGCGGGCGAGGAGCAGCTCGACGAGGGTGCCCTTCCCCACGCCCCCGGGGCCGGACACGACCACGACCTGGGCCCCGTGCGGCAACGGCGGGACGCTCATGCGGGCTGCTCCTCCTGTGCGGGTGCCGGGCGGTCGAGCGGGAAGGTGGCGAGCAGCAGGGACCGCTGCTCGTCGGTCAGCGCGCCGAGCCGGGTGCCCGGCGCGACCCCCAGGCCCTCGAGCGTCCGCCGGGTGTCGGTCTTGCGGGCGCCCGGGAGCGCCTCGAGCACGGTCAGCAGCTTGGTCTCCGACAGGAACGCGTCGTCCGTGACCGCCCCGAGCAGCGCCGGCAGGTCCTGCGTCCCGTCCGCGAGCGCGGCGCACAGCGCCGCGCGGTAGGCACGGAACGACGCGGCCCACGCCAGGGCGGCACCGTGCTCGGGACCGGGCGACGGTACGGCGCTCACGCGCCGGCGGCTGCCGCCACGGCCGCCGCGGCAGCACGCGGGTCCGGGGCCTTCGTCACGGCACGGCCGATGACGAGCAGGTCGGCGCCGTTGGCCACCGCCTCCTGCGGGGTGGCCGCCCGGGCCTGGTCGTGGGTGGCCCCGCCCGCCAGCCGGATGCCGGGCACGACCTTGCGCATCCGGGGCGCGAGCTCCCGGGCCGTCTGGAGGTCCTCTGCGGCCAGCACCAGGCCGCCGCACCCGCCCTCGAGCGCCACCCGGACACGGTTGGGCACGATGTGCGGCGGTGCGGTGTCGTCGCTCGTCAGCACCGTGACGGCCAGGGCGCACGGCGGCTCGAGGCCGGCCTTCTCGGCCCCGTCGGCCAGCCCCTCGACGCCGGCACGCAGCATGTCGACGCCGCCGAGCGCGTGCAGGGTGAGGTACTCCACGCCCAGCGCGCCGAGCACGCTGGTGGAACGGTTCACCGTGGTGGGGATGTCGAACAGCTTCAGGTCCAGGAAGACGCCGTAGCCCAGGTCGCGGAGCATCCCGATGGCGTCGGGGCCCGCCGCGCTGAACAGCTCGAGGCCCACCTTGGCCACGCCGAACCAGGGCCGGAGGGCGGCGGCCATCCGGTGCGCCTCGACCATGTCGTCCAGGTCGAGCGCCAGCGCCAGCTTGCGCCGGACCTGCTCGTCGACCGGCGACTCTGCGCCGTCCGTGAGGTCGATGTCAGCCATGTGCCCCTCCAGTGAGCTCGCTCACGCGCCGCACGCCCTGGCGACGGCACCATGATTCCATCCCGGCGGCGATCCGTGCGACGTTTCGCGGGTCGGCGAAGGTCGCCGTCCCCACCTGGACCGCCGAGGCGCCCGCCAGCATGAGCTCCACGGCGTGCTCCGGGGCCGCCACGCCGCCCACGCCGACGACGGGCAGGTCCGGGTGCGCGGCGTGGACGTCGAACACGCACCGGACCGCCACCGGGTGGATCGCCGGGCCGGACAGCCCGCCCCGGCCCGCCCCCAGACGGGGCCGGCGGGTCGTCACGTCGATGGCCATGCCCATCACGGTGTTGATGA
>CAIYXG010000201.1 GCA_903930035.1 uncultured Actinomycetes bacterium
GTCCTTGAAGAGCTCGCGCAAGGGCTCGATGAGGGAGAGCTTCATGTCGGGGGGGAGCCCGCCCACGTTGTGGTGGGACTTGATGGTGGCGCTGGGGCCGCGGAAGCTCACGGACTCGATGACGTCGGGGTACAGCGTGCCCTGGACGAGGAAGCGGGCGTCCTCGATGCCGCCGGAGGCGTCCTCGAACACCCGGATGAACAGCTCGCCGATGGCCTTGCGCTTGGCCTCGGGCTCGGTCGTCCCGGCCAGCCGCTCGAAGAACCGGTCCGCGGCCTTCACGTGGATCAGCTCGATGCCCTGGTGGCGCTGGAAGGTCTCGACCACCTGGTCGCCCTCGTTCTTCCGCATGAGGCCGGTGTCCACGAACACGCAGGTGAGCTGGTCGCCGATCGCCCGGTGGACCAGGGCGGCGGCCACGGCGGAGTCCACGCCGCCCGACAGGCCGCAGATGGCGCGGCCGTCGCCGACCTGGGCCCGGATCTGCCCGACGGCCTGCTCGATGAAGTTCTCCATGGTCCACGAGGAGTCGATCCCGGCCAGGCGGTGGAGGAACTGGACGATGACGTCCTGTCCGTGCGGCGTGTGGGCCACTTCGGGGTGGTACTGCACGCCGTAGATCCGGCGTTCGTGGCACTCGATGACGGCCATCGGGGCGCCCGGGGTGGCGGCCGTGGCCACGAACCCGTCGGGCGTCTCGGTGACGGCGTCGAAGTGGCTCATCCAGACGGTCTGGGCCTCGGGCAGGTCGGCCGGGAGCAGCTCGGACGCCACGCCCTCGGTGCGGTGCATGGTCGTGCGGCCGTACTCGCCGCCGTCGCCGCGGCCGACGGTGCCGCCGAGCTGCTGGGCGATGAGCTGGGCGCCGTAGCAGATGCCCAGGACGGGGATCCCCAGGTCGTAGACCCCGGGGTCGATGGCGGGCGCGCCCTCGACGTGGACGGACTTGGGGCCGCCCGAGAAGATGATCGCGGCCGGGGCCCGCTCGGCCAGCTCGGCGGCCGTGACCGTGTGCGGGACGATCTCGGAGTAGACGTTCGCCTCGCGCACCCGCCGGGCGATCAGCTGCGCGTACTGCGCGCCGAAGTCGACGACCAGGACCGTCGGCACGCCCGTCACCTGCGGACCGCTCACCGCTGGCCGCCCGGGCGCACGGTCGGGGGTGCGACCACCATCAGGTCGGCCTTCTGGAGGTCCTTGAGCGTGGGGTGGCCGGTCATGGCCATGGCCTTGCGCAGGGCGCCCATGAGGTTGGCGCGGCCGTCGGCCCGCTCGGCCGGGCCGTGCAGGATGCGCTCGAGCGACGCCACGGTCTCGACCTTCCGGACCCGGCCGCGGGGCAGGGTCGGGTGCACCGCCGAGTGCGACCACATGACGCCGCCGGCAGGGGCCTCGGTGGCCGCCGCGAGCGGCGAGGCGAGCATGACGGCGTCGGCGCCGCACACCACGGCCTTGGCGATCTCGCCGCCGTTGACCATGCCGCCGTCGGCGATGACGTGGCAGTAGACGCCGGTCTCGTCGAGGTGGCGCATCCGCGCCGCACGCGCGTCGGCGATGGCCGTGGCGTGCGGACTGCCCACGCCCAGGACGTCCTGGGTGGTCGAGGTGAACCCGGAGCCCACGCCCACCAGCACGCCGGCGGCGCCGGTCCGCATCAGGTGGAGGGCGCTCTCGTAGCTGGCGCACCCGCCCACGACCACGGGCACCTCGAGACGGCGCACCAGCTGCTTGAGGTCCAGCAGCTGCTCCTCGGTCCGGCTCACGTGCTCGGCCGAGGTCACCGTGCCGGCGATCACCAGCAGGTCGGGCTCGGCCTTCGTGACGTGCGGCAGGAGCGTCTCGGTGTTGGCGGGCGAGAGCGCCACGCAGACCGTCGCGCCCTGGTCCCGGATCTCCTGGACCCGCTGGCCCACGAGCTCGGGGCGGACCGGTGCGGCGTGCAGCGTGCGGAGCAGCTCGAGCGCCTCGGCCTCGGACAGCCCGGGCAGGCGGGCCAGGTCGGCCGACGGGTCCTCGTGGCGGCACCAGAGGCCCTCGAGGTGCAGCGTGCCCACGCCGCCCAGCCGGCTCATGAGCACGGCGGTGTCGGGGCTGGTCACGCCGTCGACGGCCGACGCCATGACCGGGAGGTCGAACTGGTACGCGTCGATCGTCCACGAGACGTCGACGTCGTCGGTGTCACGGGTACGGCGGCTCGGGACGATCACGACCTCGTCGAGGCCGTACCCCCGACGTCCGTCCTTGCCCTTGCCGATCTCTACTTCAGCCACGCTCTGCTCCTGCCCGGCACGCCTGCGCCGGGGAAGCGAGAATCCTAGGCCGTGCGGGCGCGCGGCCCTGACTTCGGGCGGCGGGGCCGTGCGGGTCCGGGCCGGGGGCGGGTCAGCGGCGCAGGCCCTTGAGGACCTGGCGGGCGACGGTGGAGTTCATCTCCCAGACCACCTTGCGGCCGGTCTTGGTGACCTGGCGCACGACGCTGCCGCCGGTGGCCTCCTCGATGGTGTCGAGGCCCATCACGACGGCGTCCTTGGTGGCGTCGGTGACCTTGTAGCCCATGTTGGTCAGGCCCTTGACCACGTCGGACTGCGCCACCGGCGCCGGCGCCGCCGCCGCGATGATCCGCAGCGCGTCCTTGGTGAGCTCCGCCCCCTGGTTGACGGCCTCGACCGCGCTCAGGTTGCCGGGGTCGCTCTCCTCGAGCGACGCGAGCCAGCGCGTCACCTTGATCACGATCTCGCCGTGGGTCTCGCCTTCGAACGTCAGCGTGGGCATCTCGTCAGCCTAGAAGGTCTGCGCAGAACGCGGTCAGGTGGACCACCAGCTCCTGGGCCGCCTCCCACTGGACGAAGTGCCCGCAGCCGTCCAGCCGGACCGGTCCGACGGAGTTCGGGTA
>CAIYXG010000202.1 GCA_903930035.1 uncultured Actinomycetes bacterium
CACCTGCTCCGGGACGACCGCCGGCTGGGGCGGCACGACCGGCGCCTGACGCGGGGTCCGGTCGACCTCCGCGGCCTTGGACCTCCGGCCCCGGCGGGAGGGCTTGGGCGCCGGCTCCGGGCCGTAGCGGTTCTTGGAGCGACGGCCGCCCTTGCCGCCCGAGGAGGACTCGACCTCGGAGTAGTACGAGTCGTAGTAGGCGTAGAGCTCGCGAGAGGCACGGGTCCCGATCAGGATGATGCCGAGCACCGGCGCGCCGTGCAGCTCGAGCAGCTCGATGGTGTCCTGGAGGGACTCGACGGTGGTCCGGCCGGTCCGGACGACCAGCAGCACCTCGTCGGCCACCGGGAGCAGGTCGATCGTGTCGTTGGCGACCCGGATGGGGGTGGAGTCGATGAGCACGGTGGCACCGCGCCGGGCCGCCTCCTCGGCGACCTCGCGGGCGGCGTCGATCCGCAGGCCCACGTCGTAGGTCGGCGGGCCGCTCGCCGCGGTCCACAGGTGCGGCACGTCGGTCGGACGGACCACCTGGTCGATCGACGGCCGCTCAATGTCGTAGCGGGCGCGGTCGGCGAGCGTGACCGAGGTGTCGGAGCCCAGGAGCCCGTCGACCCGGGGCTTCCGGAAGTCGGCGTTGATGACCACGGTCTCCACGCCGACCTCGGCGAGGGCCAGGGCGGTCAGGGCCGTCGAGGTGGACTTGCCCTCGCCCGGGAGGGTCGAGGTGATCACGAAGATGCGCTCGGGGCGGTCGGGCGCGTGGAGCGAGCCGTGGACGGCCGGCGCCTCGGTGCCCGGCGACGGCACGTGGCCGTTGGCGTGCGAGCCGGCACCCACCACCGGGTCGACCGGGACGGCGCGACGGCTCTGCACCTGCACGAACTGCACCGCCGAGCGGATGCGCCGGTAGTGCTCGGCCCAGACGCCGTCCAGACGGATCCGGCCGTCGGAGCGGAAGGTCTGGCGCTTGGGCGGGAGGTGGCCGATCTCGGCGATGATCGGGATGGTGGTGACCGCCGCCAGCTCCTCACGGGTGTCGATGCGCTGGTTGACCCGCTCGATGATGAGGATCAGCAGGGCGGCCAGGGCGAGGGCCGTGCCGCCCAGCAGGCCCGCCCGGAAGAACGGGCTCTGGGGCACGGACAGCAGCTCGGGCTGGTCGACCTTCGGCAGTTCGGCGCCGAGCGAGGAGTAGGGCGGCGAGCCGGAGAACAGCACGACCGCGTCGTCGTAGTTGGTCTTGGCACGGTCGACGTCGCCCTCGAGCTTCTGGCGCTTGGTGATGGCCACCTGGGTCGCAGGGTCGTTCGGGTTGAGCAGGGCCGGGGTGACGACCAGGGGGTTGGCCTTGTCGAACTCCTCGAGGGCCGTCGTGGCCTCGGTGACCCGGACCTTGAGGGCGGCCAGCTTGTTGGCCTCGGACTGGCGGAGCTCGGCGTTCACCACGTTGAGGAACGCCTTCACGAAGGCGTCGACCCGCTTGCCGGCCTCGGCGGCCGAGGGGGCGAAGGTGTAGATGGTCATCGAGCCCTCGACCGACTGGGTCTGGACCTCGATGTCACCCGCCAGGTCGGTCTTGTCGGTGACGTTGAGGGTCTTCGCCGCCTCGTCGAGGACCTTGCCGCGGGTCATGCGGAGTGCGTCCTGCTTGACGTTGCCGTCCGTGCCGTCGGCGGAGCGGTTCGAGACCACCACCTGCTGGGCCCGGTACTGCACGGTCTTGACCGTGTTCTGGCTGCGGTAGGCGCTGACGAACCCTGCCGCGGCGCCCAGCACCAGGGCCACGACCACGATGGGCCAGCGACGGATC
>CAIYXG010000203.1 GCA_903930035.1 uncultured Actinomycetes bacterium
ACAGAGCACCCGCACGAGCCGCTGGGCCAGGAAGGCCCGCACCGAAGAGCCCACCAAAAAAGGTTCGATGCCCATGTCCACCAAACGCGTGATGCCGCCAATTGCATCGTTGGTGTGCAAGGTCGAAAACACCAAGTGTCCTTTGTCGAGTCCGACCTGCGTGAGGAGCTCACCCGGGTCTACGACCTCTGCCACGGCTGCCGGCTGTGCTTCAAGTACTGCACGTCCTTCCCGACGCTGTTCGAGTACATCGACCAGCACGAGTCCCAGGACGCTGCGCTCATGACGCCCGAGCAGCAGGACCAGGTCGTCGACGAGTGCTTCCAGTGCAAGCTCTGCTACGTCAACTGCCCCTACATCCCGGGGCAGTCCGAGTGGAACCTGGACTTCCCCCGGCTGATGATGCGCGCCGACCAGGTGCTGTTCCGCACCCGGAAGAAGTCCCTGAAGGACAAGCTGACCGACAAGGCGCTCGGCAGCACCGACCTGGTGGGCAAGGTCGGCTCGGCCCTGGCCCCGGTCATGAACAAGACCATCGAGACGCCCGGCTCCGGCACCCGCAGGCTCATCGAGAAGACCGTCGGCATCGCCGAGGAGCGTGTGCTCCCGCCGTACCAGAAGGTCCGGTTCTCCACCTGGTTCAAGAAGCGCACCCCACAGGTCCGCGGCGAGCGCAAGGGCACGGCGGCGGTGTTCCCGACCTGCCTGGTGGAGTACCAGGACACCCGGACCGGCAAGGACCTCGTCGGCGTCTACGAGCACAACGGCATTGCGTGCGAGCTGCCCGAGGGGCAGGTCTGCTGCGGCGCCCCGCTGCTCCACCAGGGCGACGTCGAGAGCTTCACGAAGGCGGCCCGCAAGAACATCGCGCTGCTCGCCAAGTGGATCCGCACCCAGCGCGGGCGCGGCGAGGACCCGGCGGTGGTCGTCCCGCAGCCGACCTGCGGCTACGTCCTGAAGAAGGACTACGTCGACTACGTGGGCGGTCCCGACGCCGAGCTGGTCGCCGAGCACACCTTCGACGCGGCCGAGTACCTCATGAAGGTCCACAAGGACGACAAGGAGGCCGGCGGCGAGGGCCTCGACCGCGAGTTCGGCGGCACCGTCCCCGAGACCACGACCTACCACGCCCCGTGCCACCTGCGGGCCCAGAACATCGGCCTCAAGAGCCGTGACCTGCTCAAGCTGACCGGCACCAAGATCACCCTGGTGGCGGAGTGCTCGGGCATCGACGGCACGTGGGGCCTGCGGGAGAGCAACGTCGAGATCGCCCGCGGCGTGGCCCAGAAGATGGCCGAGGCCATCACCAAGGCCGACTCCGAGGCCGTCGCCGGCGACTGCTCGCTCGCCAACGGCGGGATCGTGCTCGAGACCGGCACCGAGCCCGTCCATCCGCTGAGCCTCGTGGCCCGGGCCTACGGCCTGCCCGAGGACTGACCCCCCCCGGCACCCACCAAGAGAAGGAGCCCCCCATGACTGCTGCGACCGACCGCAAGCTCACCCTCGCCGACATCTCCGACCTGCGGGAGTACGAGCGGGAGCGCGACGAGTTCCGGGCCCACATCATCGAGCTCAAGAAGAAGCGCCGCGTCGGCCTGGGCCCGCACGTGACGCTCCTGTTCGAGAACCGCGACACGGTCCGGTTCCAGATCCAGGAGATGGCCCGCGTCGAGAAGATCTTCACCGACGAGGGGATCGAGGGTGAGCTGCGCGTCTACAACCCGCTCATCCCCGAGCCCGGCTCGCTCTCGGCGACCCTGTTCGTGGAGCTCACCTCCGACGAGGACCTGCGCGAGTGGCTGCCCCGCCTGGTGGGCGTCGAGCGCTCGGTCGTGCTGCGCTTCGCCGGCCAGGAGGTCCGGTGCACGCCGGAGGCCGACCACGAGGCCCAGCTCACCCGGGACGAGATCACCGCGTCGGTCCACTACGTGCAGTTCCACCTGACGCCCGAGCAGGTCGCCGAGTTCGGCGAGGGGCCCGTCGAGCTGGTCCTGGACCACCCGACCTACCTGCTGGAGCAGGCCGAGGAGCTCGCCCCGTCGACCGTGGCCGAGCTGCGCGCCGACCTGGGCGCCTGACACCCCGGTCCCGGCGACCGTCCTGCCGCAGGTTGACGGGAGGAAGGTCGCGCCACGGCGGCGAAGTTCCTTTGGACACGGGCCGGTCGCAGGGATAGAAACAAACCCATGGAGCGCAGCTGGGCCGACGAGGCCGCCTGCCGGGGGTTGGATCCGTTGATCTTCTACCCCGCAACGGACGAGGAAGCAGAAGAGGCCAAGGCAGTCTGTGACGTCTGCCCGGTCCGCGAGGACTGCCTCGAGCACGCCATCACCAACCGTGAGCACAACGGGGTGTGGGGCGGCGCCACCGAGCGGGAGCGTCAGCGCATCATCCGCCGTCGCCGTCGCCAGCGGGCCATGGCGGCGACCTCCGTCGCCGTCAACTAGCCGGCACCGCCGTGGGAGCCTTCGCCGACGCCGGCGCCTGGCCCGGCGTCCTCCGGCGCCTCATCGGTGGCGAGTCCCTGGGCCACGACGTCACGCGGGGCGCGCTGGACCTGGTGCTCGAGGGCGAGGCCACGCCGGCCCAGGTCGCTGCGTTCATCGTGGCGCTCCGCCAGAAGGGCGAGACCCCCGACGAGGTCGTGGGCCTGGTGGAGTCCATGGTCGCCGCGGCCGCCCCGCTCGAGCTGGCCGACCCGGCGGGCACGGTGGACATCGTCGGCACGGGCGGCTCCGCCGTCCTGGGCGGTGCCGCCTTCAACGTGTCGACCATGGCCTCGCTGGTGGCCGCGGCCGCCGGCGCCACGGTGTGCAAGCACGGCAACCGCAAGGCGTCCTCCGCCTCGGGCGCGTTCGACCTGCTCGAGGAGCTCGGCGTGGTCCTCGACCTCGACGGCCCCGGGGTCGCCGCGTGCGTCGAGGAGGCCGGGGTGGGGTTCGCCTTCGCCCGGTCCTTCCACCCGTCCATGCGCCACGTCGCCCCGGTGCGCCTGGAGCTGGGCGTGCCCACCGTGTTCAACGTGCTGGGACCGCTGTCGCACCCCGGCGGCGTCGGCCGCCAGGTGCTCGGCGTGTCCGACCCGCGCCTGATGGAGCTGGTGCCCGAGGTGCTGGCCCGCCGCCACATGGTCCACGCATGGGTGGTGCACGGCGCCGACGGGCTGGACGAGCTGACCACCACGGCGTCGACCCGCGTCGTGGAGGTGCGCGGCGGCGAGCTGCGGGAGTTCGAGGTGCGCCCCGGCGACGCCGGCCTGCCGACCGCCGAGCTGTCCGACCTGGCCGTGGGCGGCCCTGCCGAGAACGCCG
>CAIYXG010000204.1 GCA_903930035.1 uncultured Actinomycetes bacterium
CCGGCCGCGGGTTCTACGACTACTCGCGCTGAGCACACGCACGTTCCGGACCTGGTCCGTCAGGGCGCCGTGAGCGCCAGGGCGGACCAGGTGCGCGTCCGGGGGCAGGTCGTCCTGGGCTCCCCGTACGATCGGCCCATGCCGGTCGAGCCGCCACCCAGCCAGTGGGACTTCCCCGACGTGGCCCAGCTCGACCCGGCCACCACCGGCGACGGTCCCGTCGGGATCGGCGGCGACCTCCTGCCCGGCACGCTCCTCGACGCCTACCGGCGTGGGATGTTCCCGATGCCCGTCGGTCTGCGCCGCAACAAGATCGGCTGGTGGTCCCCGGACCCCCGCGCCGTGCTGCCGGTCGACGGCCTGCGGGTGACCAAGTCCCTGCGCCGCTCGCTGCGCCGGTTCCACGTCCGGGTGGACACCCAGTTCGAGCAGGTCGTCCGACGGTGCGGCGACCCGGCCCGACCGCACGGCTGGATCACCGACGAGATCGTGCGGGCCTACGTCCGGCTCCACGAGCTGGGGTGGGCCCACAGCGTGGAGACCTGGTCGCCCGAGGGTCGGCTGGTGGGCGGCCTGTACGGGGTGAGCATCGGTGCGTTCTTCGCGGGCGAGTCGATGTTCCACACAGAGACCGACGCCTCCAAGGTGGCGCTGGTGCACCTCGTCGACCTGCTCCGCGGCCACGCCGACGCGCTCCTCGACGTCCAGTGGTCGACCGACCACCTGGCCTCGCTCGGCGTCGTGGAGGTGCCCCGTCTCGAGTACCTGGTGCGGCTCGAGGCCGCCACGGCGGCGCCACAGGTCGCGTTCGGCTGAAGCTCGCAGGGCGTTCACACGGCGGGCGGTCCGTGGAAGGCTGTGCCCATGGGCATCCACCACCTGGCCATCGCCACGCCACGGCTCGACGCCGTCCACCACTTCTACACGGAGGCCATGGGCTTCGAGCTGGTGAAGGCCGTCGTGAACCCGACGCCCGAGGGCGGCTGGGCCAAGCACGTCTTCTACGACACCGGTGACGGGACCCTGCTCGCGTTCTGGGACCTGCACGGGGACTACGCGGTGCCGGGCGGCGGCCTGGCGGGGTCCGTCGGCCTGCCCGACTGGACCAACCACCTGGCGTTCACCGCCGACGACCGTGCGGCCCTCGACGCGGCCCGTGCGCGGTGGGTGGGGCTCGGGCTCGACGTGGTGGAGATCGACCACGAGTTCTGCGTGTCGATCTACACGAACGACCCTGACGGCACGCTGGTCGAGTGGTGCATGGACACCCGGCCGCTCGACGCCGACGACCGGGCCCGTGCGCTGGCCGCGGTGGGCAACGCGGCACCCGAGTTCGACGACCCGCCCCGTGGGTTCAACGCCTACGCAGCCGACCCGGCGAACCGGCCCGACTGGTGGCCGACGGCCTGAGCCAGGGCCCTGACCGGTCCGAACGGCCTACCGGGGGCGATTCCACCCAATCAGGCCCCAGAGGTTGACGGTCCCGGGCCGCGTGCGTTCACTGAACACAGGACGCCAAATGGGGGGCGTGCAAGAGAAGAGTGGACCGGGGGGCGAAACCAAGGTCCACGACGACGGCAACCGGATCGGGGGAGGCAACGGCGCCTCCCCCGGTTCGCGTCAGGGGGCGCCGTCGGTGGTGCCCTTGGCCATGTTGGCGAACTGGGTGCAGTAGTCCAGGAACACGAGCCGGCACAGGCCGGTGGGGCCGGCCCGGTGCTTGGCCACGATGATCTCGGCCTGGTCCTTGTCGGGGGTGTCCGGGTGGTACACCTCGTCGCGGTAGAGGAACATCACGACGTCGGCGTCCTGCTCGATCGAGTTGTGGACGACGATCCCGTTGGCCACGAAGTTGTGGGTGCCGGTGACCGTGGCGTCGAACGTGGCCCGCTCGCCCTGGTCGACCACCTCCACGACCTCGTCCCAGAACACGTCGGACTCGGCGAGCTTCAGGAGCTCCTTGGAGTCGATGGCGTCCGCGATGCGGGCGAGCCGCTGGCGCGAAGTGGCACGTGGCCGGGTCTCGGTGCCGAGCAGGTAGCCGCCGCAGTACTGCTCGCCCAGCTCGGCCGCCAGCTGCCGCTGGGTCATGCCGACCCTGGCCAGCTCGTCGACCACCAGGTCACGGGCCTCGGCCGGCACGGTGTCGACGTTGGGGTTGCCCGCACTGTCGGCGAGTGCGGCGACGGCCTCGGCGACGCGGTGCCCACGGTCGCCGGCCACGCCCACCTGCGTGAGGAAGGTCCGCTGCTGGTCGACCCCGTGGACCCAGAGCCGCCAGCGTCGGCCGCGGCCGACCTCGGTGAGGCGCGCCAGCACGCCGAACCGGAGCAGCAGGAGCTGCAGGTCGTCGAGCAGGCGGCGCTGGGTGGAGGTCGCCGTGATGCGGACGTGGGGACGGCCCCGCAGCTCGGCCACGCTGACCGAGCCGACCAGGCCGAACAGCTCCGACAGGACCTGGGCCAGGCGCTCGGACGGCAGCCCGTGCACCTCGACGGGGACGCGGCCTCGGGCGACGGCCTCCCGGGCCAGCTCGGCGGCCGGTGCGCCGGCGTCGGCGAGCACCTGCTCCGGCGAGCGGACCACACGGGGCGTGGCGATCCGGGACCCGACCTGCAGCTCATCGAGACGGGACCAGCCGTGGACGGTGCGGAACGGATGGTTGGCCGACGCCACGACCTCCCGGCCCGACGCCAGCCGGAGCAGGAAGGTCGGCTTGGTCCCGCTGGGGAACGCGTGCGTGAGGACGCCGGGCTCCATGGTCCAGTCGTCGGTGAGGGTCCAGACCGGGACGTCCGTCTCGCCGGTGGCGGCCAGCTCGCCGATGGTGGTCTCGGCGTTGGTGTCGGCCCGGAGCACGCGGGTCTCGCCCACGAGGCAGCCGGACTCGCGGAGGTCGGCGAGGATCGGACGCTTGTCGGCACGCAGCTCGAGTTGGCGGGACAGCTGGGAGAGCGCGATGACGGGCACCTCGAGCTCGCGTGCGAGCACCTTGAGCCCGCGGGAGATCTCGGCGACCTCCACCTGGCGGTTCTCCGCGCCGCTGCGGCCCGACATGAGCTGGAGGTAGTCGATCACGATCAGGCCCAGCGGCTCGTCGAGCTCGTCGCGCAGGCGCCGGGCCTTGGAACGGATCTCCGTCACGGTGAGCGCCGGGTTGTCGTCGATCCACATCCGGCCGTCGCCGAGGCGGGCCATGGCGCGGGTGATCTTGGTCCAGTCGGGGTCGGTGAGCCGGCCGGTGCGGAGCTTGGACGCCTCGAGCCGGGCCTCGGCCGCGATGAGTCGCTGGGTGAGCTCGAGGTGGCCCATCTCGAGCGAGAAGAACAGGACCGGCCG
>CAIYXG010000205.1 GCA_903930035.1 uncultured Actinomycetes bacterium
CTGTGCAGCGCACGAGGAGGGACTCGAACCCCCGACCGTCGCTCGCTGCGGCCGCTCCTCCCACACCCTGCCCCCGAACTGCGAACGGCCGCCCAGTGGGCGGCCGTTCTTCGAGGGTGGCGGGGGCCGGATTTGAACCTGCGACCTTCGGGTTATGAGCCCGACGAGCTACCGAACTGCTCCACCCCGCGGCGTGAGCGACACCCTAGCGACGTGGCCGGAGGGCCGCCAGCGGGCCCCGGCGGCGGCGTGCCGGGAGCCACTCCCGCAAACGTCAGTGCCGCAGTCGCCCCTCCACTACCCTGAGAGGACTTTCCTCAATCAAGGAGTCATACCCACATGGGCAATCTGCTCGCTGCTTACGGTCTCGGTGAGGCCCTCTGGACGGTCTTCGTCATCTTCTTCCTGGTCATCTTCCTGATGATCCTGTTCAGCATCTTCGGCGACCTCTTCCGGGACCACGAGATGAGCGGCGTCGCCAAGGCCCTCTGGGTGCTGGCGCTGATCCTCTTCACCCCGCTCGCGGCGCTGATCTACCTGATCGTCCGCGGTGGCGGCATGGCCAAGCGTGCCCAGGCGGCGCAGATCGAGGCCCAGAAAGAGTTCGACGACTACGTCAAGCAGACCGCCGGTGGCTCCGCCGCCGAGATCGCCAAGGCCAAGGAGCTCCTTGACGCCGGCACGATCTCCCAGGAGGAGTTCGACTCCATCAAGGCCAAGGCGCTGGGCTGATCCAGCCCGGCCGCACGGTCTGACCGGGGCCGGCCGACCGGGGACGCACGTCCCTGGCGGCCGGCTCTGGCATTTTTCCGGCCGCCTCCGCGGTTGCACCTCAGGTCCGCACCCGGCGAGGCGCCCCGCCGCCCGCCCACCCCAGGGAGAACCTCATGCCCAAGTCCGACGGCAGCCCGTACCGGGTCGTGCAGTGGTCCACCGGCAACGTCGGCCGCCACGCCACCCGGCTCATCGCCCACCACCCCGACCTGGAGTTGGTCGGCCTGTGGGTCCACTCCCCCGACAAGGCGGGCCGTGACGCCGGCGACATCGTCGGCTGCGAGCCCCTCGGCGTGACCGCCACCAACAGCGTCGACGAGATCCTGGCCCTGCAGCCCGACGCCGTCTGCTACACCGCCACCGCCGACCTGCGGCCCACCGAGGCGATCGACGACATCGCCCGGCTGCTCGACGCCGGCATCAACGTGGTGTCGTCGTCGATCGTGCCGCTCGTCTACCCGCTCCACGTCGAGCCGTTCATGCGGCAGCCGCTCGACGACGCGGCCGAGGCCGGCCGGGCGTCGTGCTTCACCTCGGGCATCGACCCGGGCTGGGCCAACGACCTCCTGCCGCTCGTCCTGACCGGCAACTGCGAGCGGGTCGACCACGTCCGCATGATGGAGATCGTCAACTACGACACCTACGCGCAGCCCCAGGTGCTCTTCGAGACCATGGGCTTCTCCAAGCCGCTCGACCAGACGCCGCTCCTGCTGACGCCGGGCGTGCTGTCGTTCGCCTGGGGCGGCACCGTCAAGGCGGTGGCCGCCGGCCTGGGCATCGACGTGGGCACGATGGAGCTCGAGGAGTGGCACGAGAAGCTCCCCGCCACCGAGACCCTGGACCTGGGCTTCGGCGTGGTGGAGGCGGGCACCACCGGCGCCATCCACTTCGAGCTGCGCGGCAAGGTCGACGGGGTCAAGCGCGTCGTGCTCGAGCACGTCACCCGGCTGCACGACGACCTGGCCCCCGACTGGCCGCAGCCCGTCGGCCACTCCGGCTACCGGGTCGTGGTGAGCGGCGAGCCCAACTACACGCTCGACCTGCAGATGATGGGCAGCGACGGCGACCACAACACCGCCGGGCTGATCGGGACCGCGGCACGGATCGTCAACGCGATCCCCGCGGTGGTCGAGGCCGAGCCGGGCCTGCTGTGGGTCGGCGACCTGCCGCTCGTCACCGGGCGGGGCCTGGTCGCCAGGTAGCCGTCCGGTCGCGGCGTCGTCCCGGCGACGTCGGCCGCAGGACCAGTCGGAGCAGGGTTCAGTCGGCGTCCCAGGTCGCCACGCTGTCGAGCAGCTGCGCGACGTGGACGTCGAGCGGGCAGTCGTCCTCGGACAGGTACACCGAGTGCGACCACCGGCCGGCGGCGCCGATCAACCAGCCCCGTGGGCTCGACCAGTGCGGGGCCCGCATGCGGAACCGGAACAGGTGCAGCAGCTCCGGGCCGTCGTCGGCCACCACCGTGTACGGGCCGACGTACTCGATCTCGTCGGGGTGGCGGCCCAGCTCGGTGGGCGCCGAGAGCCAGCGGACCAGCTCGGCCTCGGCCATCGCCACCTTGTCGTCGAACAGGTCGGGGACCTCGGTCAGGACCCCTTCGGCCATGAGCCCCTCGTACAGGTCCACCCGGGCGACGGCGTCGCGGGCCACCAGCTCCAGCCGCTCGGGCGCCACGGGCTCCGACCGGGCCACCAGCGCGACGGCGGCGTGCGCCGCCACCTTGGGGTCGGCGGACGAGAGCATCCGGTAGAGCGCCAGCGACGACTCCTGGCCCGGCATGACGGCCAGCAGCGAGGCCAGGACCCGCAGCCGCTCACGGTCGGCCCGGGCCACGTCGACGCGCTCGCCACGCAGGGCACTGGCCCGGTCGCACGAGTCGACGAGCGTCCGGACCACCGGCACGACCCCGTCGACCACGGCGCGGCGCTGGGCGTGGCCGAGCCGGCCGTCCAGCTCCATCTGGCGCAGCGCACCGGCAGCCTCCCAGGCCCAGCCGGGCCGGGTGGACAGCGCCACGAGCGCCGGCACCAAGCGCAGCACGTCGGGGTGCTCCAGCACCGGGGTCAGGGTGACGTAGCTGGGCGTCGGCAGCTGGGTGGCCCGACGCTCGTCGCCGAGGAGCTCGACCAGCGCGTCGAGAGCCTCGCCGTCGGCCCGCAGCGCCA
>CAIYXG010000206.1 GCA_903930035.1 uncultured Actinomycetes bacterium
CGGCGCTCGCCGCGGCCCCGACCCTTGGGGGCGAGCTGCGTGGTGACCAGCGGCTCGTCACGCCGTGTGCCCACCACCTCGAGGCGCTCGACCTCCTTGCGCGGGGCCTTGGGGGCGAGCACGCCGACGATCTCGATGCCGTCCACCAGGAACTCCGCGTCCGCCCGCAGGACCTGGCCGACCTCGGCCCCCTCGGGCAGGAGGCCGCCGTCCAGCTCGCCCTTCGGCTGGCGCGCGCCGGCGGCCCTCCAGGTCCAGGATCCGTCGGGGCGGCGGCTGGTGAGCTCGATCTCGAGGCGGCGTGACATAGAGGTCCAACCTACTGAAGCCAGATGGCCGCCCCGAAAACGACGGAACAACGGTCGCCGGGCCGTAGGTTGCGTGGTCCATGGACACGCTGCTGGTCACCGGGGTCACAGGACAGGTCGGCGAGGTGGTCGCCCTGGCGCTCGCCGACCGCTACCACGTGGTGGGGCTCGCCCGCTTCGGCGACGCCGCGGTGCGGGAGCGGCTGGAGGCCGGGGGAGTGGAGTGCGTGCCCGTCGACCTGGTCGGCGGCGACTTCTCGGGGGTGCCCACGGGCGCGTCCGGGCTGGTCAACTTCGCGGTCGTCAAGACGCAGAAGTGGGACCTCGACCTCCGGGCCAACGCCGAGGGGATCGGCCTGCTGGTCGACGCCGCCCGGCCCCAGCGGCTGCTGCACTGCTCGTCGACGGGCGTCTACGACCCTGCCGGCTCGACGGTGCTCGACGAGTCGGCGCCGCTGGGGGACAACCACCGGGCCATCATGCCGACCTACTCCATCGCGAAGATCGCGGCCGAGGAGGTGGTCCGGACGATGTGCCGGGTGCTGCAGCTCCCGACGACGGTGGCCCGCCTCAACGTGCCCTACGGGGTCGGGCCCGACGGCGCCCCGCGGGGCTGGCCGGCGTTCCACCTGGCGATGATGGAGGCGGGCATGCCGGTCCCGGTCCACCCCGACCGGCCGAACCTCTTCAACCCGGTGGACATCGCCGACCTGGCCCGTTCCGTGCCGGCGCTGCTCGACGCGGCGACCGTCCCCGCCACCATCACCAACTGGGCGGGGGAGGAGCAGGTCGACCTGGAGGAGTGGTGCACCTTCCTCGCCGACCGCTGCGGGCTCACCGCCACGTTCGAGACCACGGCGTCGACCATCGGTGGCGTGACCGTCTCGACCGAGCGGATGCGCTCCCTCTGCGGCCCGGCGGAGGTGCGCTGGAGGGACGGGTTCGGCCGGCTGGCCGACGCCTACCTGGCCGGCCGGCAGGTCGGCGAGAAGTAGAACGCGTTACAGTCCAACGACCGCACACCCCGGGGGTTCCGAGATGCACATTGCGTACACCGAGGAGCAGGAGGCGCTCCGCGACGAGCTGCGCGCCTACTACGACCAGCTCCTCAACGACGAGCTGCGCGACGCGCTGCACCAGGAGATGGGCTGCGGGCCCGTCACCCGTCAGGTCGTCAAGCAGATGGCGGCCGACGGCTGGCTCGGCATCGGCTGGCCCAAGGAGTACGGCGGCCAGGGGCGCAGCCAGCTCGAGCAGTTCATCTTCTTCGACGAGTCCATGCGCTCCGGGGCCCCGGTCCCGATGCTCACCATCAACACGGTGGGCCCCACGATCATGGAGTTCGGCACCGACGAGCAGAAGGCCGAGTTCCTGCCGCGCATCCTGGCGGGCGACCTGCACTTCTGCATCGGCTACTCGGAGCCCGAGGCGGGCACCGACCTGGCGGCGCTCAAGACCAAGGCCGTCCTCGACGGCGACGAGTACGTCGTCAACGGCCAGAAGATGTGGACCTCGCTGGCCTCCGACGCCGACTACTGCTGGCTGGCGGTGCGCACCGACCCGGACGCCCCGAAGCACAAGGGCATCTCGATGATCATCGTCGACATGAAGAGCCCGGGCATCACGGTCGACCCGCTCCACCTGCTGTCGACCCACGACATCAACGCCACCTACTACGACGACGTGCGCGTGCCCGCCAAGAACGTGGTCGGTGGCGTCAACAACGGCTGGCACCTGATCGTCAACCAGCTCAACCACGAGCGCGTCACGCTGTGCTCCTCCGGGCTGCTCGAGCAGTCGTACATGGAGGTCCGGAAGTGGGCCCAGGAGACCACCGACGCCTCGGGCACCCGGATGGTCGACCACGAGTGGGTGCAGCTGAACCTGGCCCGCGTCCATGCGGGCCTGGAGTTCCTCAAGCTCATCAACTGGAAGGTGGCGTGGACGGCGACCGAGGGCAGCCTCGACGTGGCCGACGCCTCGACCATCAAGGTGTTCGGCACCGAGTTCTACCTGGAGGCCTTCCGCCTGCTCATGGAGGTGCTCGGACCCCGCGCCTACCTGGAGCGCGACTCCGTCGGTTCGGTCCTGAAGGGCCGGCTCGAGATGAACTACCGCAGCCTGCTGATCCTCACCTTCGGCGGCGGCACCAACGAGATCCAGCGCGACCTCATCGGCATGTTCGGCCTCGGCCTGCCGCGCGCACCCCGGATGTAAGGAGCGCACCATGGAGTTCAGCCTGAACGAGGAGCAGACCGCGATCGCCGAGCTGGCGTCGCAGGTCCTGACCGACAACTCGACCCACGAGCAGCTGCGGGCCGTCGAGCGCGGCGACGGGCCCCGGTTCGACCGGGAGCTGTGGGCGCAGCTGGCCGAGACCGGCATCCTGGGCGCGTTCGTGCCCGAGTCCGCCGGAGGAGCGGGGCTCGACCTAGTGGCCCTGGGCGGTGTGCTGGAGGCGGCCGGCAGGACGGCAGCGGCCGTCCCGCTCTGGGAGACGCTCGGCCTGGGCGTCCCGGCAGTGGCCGAGTTCGCGCCGGCCGACCTGGCCGCCGAGCTGCTGGGTGCCGTGGCGGCGGGGGAGTGCGTCCTGACCGCGGCCTGGCACGAGGAGGGCGGGGAGCCGCTCGCCCCCACCACGGTGGCGTCCCGAGAGGGGGACGGCTGGTCCGTGACCGGCACGAAGGTCTGCGTGCCCGCCGGCGCGGTGGCCGACGCCGTGCTGGTGCCGGCCAGCATCGAGGGCGGCTCCGTCGGCCTCTTCCTGGTCCGGACCGGTGCCGAGGGCGTCGGCGTCGAGCCGCTCCGGACCACGCTCGGCGACCCCCAGGCGGCGCTGCTGCTGGCCATGACGCCGGCCGAGCTGGTCGCCGAGGGCTACGAGTCGCTCGAGTGGGCCTACCAGCGTGCCGTCGCCACCCAGTGCGCCGTGGCCGTCGGGGTCTGCGCCGAGGCGCTCAGCCTCACCGCGCAGTACACGAAGGACCGAAAGCAGTTCGACATGCCCATCGCGATGTTCCAGGCCGTCGGGCACCGGCAGGCCGACGCGTACATCGACACCGAGGCGGTCCGGCTCACCACGCAGCAGGCCCTCTGGCGGCTCTCCGCCGGCGTCCCGGCGACCGCAGAGGTCGCCACGGCCAAGTTCTGGGCCTCCTGGGGCGGCCAGCGCGTGGTCCACGCAGCCCAGCACCTCCACGGTGGCGTGGGCGTCGACCGTGACTACCCGCTGCACCGGTGCTTCCTGCAGGCCAAGGAGCTCGAGCTGCAGCTGGGCGGATCTACCCGCCAGCTCCTCACGCTGGGCAAGCTCATCGC
>CAIYXG010000207.1 GCA_903930035.1 uncultured Actinomycetes bacterium
ACCGAGCGCGGGACCCAGTCCTCGGCGCGCACCGCATCGAGCACCGCGCCGCGGACCCGTCGAGCCGCGTAGCGCTCGAAGGGCACGCCGCGCGTGGGGTCGAACCGCCACGCGGCCTCGACCACTCCCACCGCGCCGGCACGAGCCAGTTCGGCTCGGTCGACGTGGCGAGGGAACCGTGACGCCAACGACGCCACCACGCCCGGCACCACGTCGAGCCCGCGTTCGACCAGCCGGGCGACGTCTCCGTCGGCCGCGACCTCGCCGTCGACCCCGCACCGCCCGGCATCGGTCCCGACCGGATCACGCACCTCTTGCGCTCCGCGCATACCGCCCCTTCCCACAGCAAGGGACGAAGGGCCACCCTCCTCCGCCCGGTGGAGTCACCGTCCGATCCGACGGTGGGACGGTCACCCTAGGGACGTCGGACCGGCCGTGTGTGGTCACCCCGACCCATTTTTCCGGGCCGAACGACTCAGTGTCCGCCCGGTCCCTCGAACACGGCCACCCGCACGCCGCGCGCGGCCAGGTCGGCGAGCACCACGCGAGGGGCGAACAGTTCGGCCAGTCCGGCGGCCCCCGTCCGGGCCGCCGTGCCGTCGAGCACCCGGTGAGCGGCGACGGCGGCCACCGCGCCGGCGGCCACCGCCGGTCGGTCCATGGCTCCCATCACCACCGTGGTGCCCACCCCGGCCCGGCGTCCACGCACCTCGACCCGCACCGCGCCCGGCCCCCCCTCGGGATCGGTGGGCCACAGCATCGGGAGTCGGGCGGTGAGCCGGTCGCGACGGGTGGCCGAGACCCTGGCCGTCACCCGACGCACGTCGGGGAAGGCGGGCACCAGCACCAGGGCGTCGGGGAGTTCCGCCCGGTAGCAGTCCTTGGGGCCGACGGGGTCGGGGAACCAGCACAGCTCCCGACCCGAACCACCGGGGCGGGCGTCCCATCCGCCGTCGCGCCAGTCGACGGCGCCGCGGCCGAGGGCCCGATGGTGCTGACGGGCACAGGCCGGGCCACCGGTGCCGGACTTGGCCACGTGGATCTCGGTGACGTCGTCGAAACGAGCGGCGGCGTGGGCGGCGAGCACGCAGGTGAGCCCGGGAGCGAACCCGGCACCGACGACCACCGTGAGTTGCCGGCCGCGGGCCTCGGCGTCGAGATCGAGCAGGGCCCGCACGTCGGTGAGGTCGTCGGTGGTGGTGACGACCGGGCGACCGTGACCCACGAAGGCGGCGGCCGTCCGGGCCTGCGTGCGACCGGGACCGGCGACGACGACGAGATCGACGTCGAGCGGATCGGTGAGGTCGCGTTCGTCCACGGCCGCGTGCTCTCCCAGACTGGCGGCCACCGTGCGCAGACGACCGCGGTCGGGATCGCGCAGCACCACGGTGTCACCGTCGACCGACACCAGTTGGCGAGCGACGCGGGCGCCGACGGCGCCCACTCCGATCACACCGATACGGGCCACTTCAGGACTCCATCGATCGCGACACGGTCATGTCAGTCGAAGTCGGGGGCGGTGAGTTCGCGCCAACCCCCGGACTGCGGTCGGACTCCGTCGGAGCCCCGCAACCGCAACGCCGCGGCCACGAGCGCGCCCATACCGATGGCCATGAACGCCCGACGCATCGCCTTCATCGTGGGGCTAGCTGGAATCGAACCAGCGACCTCACCCTTATCAGGGGTGCGCTCTAACCGACTGAGCTATAGCCCCGGACTGACCGGGGCAGCACCATACCGGACCGCCGGGAGACGGAGAAAACCGTTCAGGCGTCGTCCGCGCCGACCGCGGTCTCCAGTTCGACGACGGTCAGACGGAGGCCACCGAAGACCGAGGCGATGAGGTTGAACAGCACGGTGGTGACCACGGCGAACAGCGCGCCC
>CAIYXG010000208.1 GCA_903930035.1 uncultured Actinomycetes bacterium
CGCGCCCGACCGCCACGGCCGGACCGCCGAGCGGGCCGCCCGCAGCCCCGCGGGCGACATCCCCGCCGGCACCGGGACGACGCCGTCGAGGGAGCCGATGCCGTCGAGCACGCCCTCGGGCCCGAGGACCGGCGCCGCCCAGCCCCGGGCGGGCAGGCCGGCCGCCAGGGTCGTGACGTGGTTGCGGATCCCGCCGGTGGACGGGCCCAGCAGCTGCGCCGCCCGGCGGCCCGGACCTGGCGCCGTCACTGGCCGGCCTCCCGCTCGAGCTCGACGGACAGCTGCTCGGCAGCGGCCCGGTCCTCCACGCGCCGGCCCGGATGGGCCCCCAGCGTGGCGACCAGCGCGCGGGGGCCCGGCCCGCCGGCGAGCCAGCCCAGCAGGACCGCGAGGCACAGCAGTGCGGCGCCGCCCACGACGACCGTCAGCGCCGCCGCACCGCGGGAGTCGACGTCGAGCCGCAGCACCACCGTGCCGACCACCGTCGCGGCCACGGCGGCAGCCCCGGCAGCGCGGGCGGCCGGGACCAGGAGGAGGGGGACACGGACCCCCTCGTGGTGCAGCCGGGCGCGGACCACGAGGGCCAGACCGACCAGGCCGACGGTCTGGCCGACCGCGTACCCGGCGCCCACCAGTGCCACGCGGTCGGACGTGCTGCCGGCCGCGGCGAGCAGGACCATGGCCGCCGAGCCGGCCACGACCATGGCGAGGGCCACGAGCGCCGGGCTCCGGGTGTCCCCGTAGGAGTACGCGACGCGGACCAGGAAGAGCACCAGCGAGAACGCGGGGAGCGCCAGTGCGAAGCCGGCGATGGCGCCGGCGAGCTCCTCGCTCCGGCCGGTGGCGTTCCCGTAGGCCACCAGGCGCGCCAGCGGGCCCGCCAGCGCGACCAGTGCCCCGGCGGACAGCGTCGTGAACCACACGATGGCCCGCGCCGCCCGGCCCACCTCCTGGGAGAACGCCTCCCACGCGCCGGCGCGGCAGTGGCGCGTGAGCGCCGGGAAGGCCGTGGTCAGGACCGGGACCGCGAACAGGGAGTTGGGCAGCATGAGCAGGACGAACGCCAGCTGGTAGATCACCACGCCGCCCTCGACGGCGTTGGAGAGGTAGAGCACCACGACCAGCAGCACCTGGGCAGCGGCCAGGAACCCGGCGGCCCACAGGCCCTGCCGGGCCAGCCGCCGGAGGACGGGGTCCCTCGGGGCCCAGCGGGGCCGGAGCCGCGTCCCGGTCCGGGCGAGCCCGACGACCGGGACGGCGCAGAAGGCCACCACGCCCAGCGTCGTCCCCACCGCCAGGACGAGCTTCTCCGGCAGCGTCAGGGACAACGACGGCGCTGCGCCCTGGCGCATCCATCCGAACACCAGGTAGCTGACGATGACCACGACGTTGTTGACGGTCGGGGCGAACACGGGGATGCCGAAGACGCCCTTCGCGTTGAGCGTCGCCGTGGCGACCAGGTTGGCGGCGTAGAACACGATCTGCGGGAGGAAGAACCACAGGAGGAACGTCCCCAGCTCGACCTGGGCGGCACGCACGGCAGGGTCGTCCACGCCGGAGACCAGCAGCTGCATCAGGAAGGGGGCCGCCACCATCCCGGCCGCCATGACGGCGGCGAGCAGGGCCCCGACGGCGCCCAGCACGACCCCGGCGGTGCGCTCGGCGCCCGCCCCGCCGTGCTGGTCGACCGCCTCGACCATGACCGGGACCAGCACCGACTGGAGGACCCCGGCGGCAAAGAGCTCGAACAGGATGTTGGGGACCGAGTTCGCCGACTGGTAGACGTTGCCCAGGTAGGTGGCGCCCAGCACCGCGGCCACCACCACGACGCGGGCGAAGCCGGTGAGCCGGCTCACCACGGTGAGGGCCGACATCCGCGCCGCGGCGCGGTTGCGGGCCGCGACCGCCCCAGGGACCGCGGCGGTGTCGCCCATCAGCGGGTGGTCAGGGGGAACGGCGCGGTCGCGCCGGGCCCGTTCCCGTAGTGGCCGACCGTGCCGGCACCCTCCTGCTGGAGGGCCAGCACGGCGGCCAGCCGGCCGAACGCCTCCTCCAGGTCGTCGACGGTGCTGAGCCGCGACGCCAGGTCGTCGTCGGTGCGGAGGTCCCCGAGCAGGGACGCGTCCGGCACCGAGGTCGACGGCGGGACCCCGCCGGCGTCACGGGCCGGGCCGAGCTCGGCCACGGTCACCGTGGCGGGC
>CAIYXG010000209.1 GCA_903930035.1 uncultured Actinomycetes bacterium
AGTCGACCACCACCACGACCACGTCCTCCACCACGACGACCTCGCCGCCGCCTCCTCCGCCGTCGTCGACCACCACCACGACCACGACCTCGACCACCACGACGGTGCCGTTCACCGTCCCGACGACGACCACCTCGACCACGACGTCGACCAGCACGACGTCGACGACGGTGCCGGAGACCACCACCACGGCCCCGCCGCCGACGGTCTCGCCCGAGACGACGATCCGGCCGGGTTCCACCACGACGACGCCGGCGGGCCCGCCGGACCCTGAGGTGCTGCCCGCCGTGATCACTCGGGACCTGCCCAACACCGGGTCCAACGCCGTCCCGTTCGCCGTGAGCGGCCTGCTGCTGCTGATCGCCGGCCTGGTCCTGCTCGACCTCCGCCGACCCCGCGACTGACCGGCCGTCCACTTCACCGGGCCGGGCGCCCCGGCTGCCCGGCAGGGGCCCGACGGCATGGCAGGCTGGCCCGATGGGTGACAGTGGACTCTTCATCGGCGAGCAGCTCGACGCGGGCGGCGCCCGCAACGGCGAGACCGTCCGGCTCGACCCGAACGACCTGACGACGCACGGCGTGATCGTCGGGATGACCGGGTCCGGCAAGACCGGCCTGGCCGTGGCCCTCATGGAGGAGGTCCTCTCGGCCGGCGTCCCGATCATCGCGATCGACCCGAAGGGCGACCTGACCAACCTGCTGCTCACCTTCCCGGAGCTCCGGCCCGAGGACTTTGCGCCGTGGGTGCCCGAGGGTGGCGACCCTGCCGCCGTCGCGGCGGACTGGACCAAGGGGCTGGCTGACTGGGGCATCGGCCCGGACCGCGTCGCCGAGTTCCGGCGCAAGGTGCGCATGGGGGTCTACACACCGGGCTCCACCTCGGCCACCCCGCTCAACCTGGTCGGCACCCTGACCGCGCCCACGAACGCCGACGACGAGTCCCTCAACGCCGAGATCGCCGCCCTGACGGCCGGCCTCCTGGGGATGGTCGGCATCACGGGCGACCCGCTGGCGAGCCCCGAGCACCTCCTGGTCTCCAACGTCGTCCACCACGCCTGGTCGAACGGACGGTCGCTCGACCTGCCGACGCTGCTGGCCCAGATCCAGGACCCCCCGGTGCGCCAGCTCGGCGTCATGGACGTCGAGACGATCATCCCGGCCAAGGCCCGCACTGCCCTGGCCGTGCGGCTCAACGGGATGCTCGCCGCGCCGGGCTTCGCCGCGTGGACCCAGGGGGCCCCGCTCGACGTCGAGCAGCTGCTGTTCCCCGCCGACGGCCGCGCCAGCCTGTCGGTGGTCGCCGTGTCGCACCTGTCCGACGCCGAGCGCCAGATGGCGGTGAGCAGGGTCCTGGCGGCGGTCGTCCGGTGGTTCCGCGGCCAGCCCGGGTCGGACCGGCTGCGGGCGCTCGTCTACCTGGACGAGGTCGCCGGCTACGCGCCGCCCACCGCCGAGCCCGCCACCAAGCAGCCCATCCTCACGATCCTGAAGCAGGCCCGGGCGTTCGGCGTCGGCATGGTGCTCGCCACCCAGAACCCCGTCGACCTGGACTACAAGGCCATGTCGAACGCAGGCACCTGGCTGGTCGGACGGCTCCAGACCGAGCGCGACAAGGCGCGGCTGCTCGAGGGAATGTCCTCGGCCGCCGGCAACGTCGACCTGAAGGAGCTCGACGGCGCCATCTCGGGGCTGGCCAAGCGGCAGTTCTTCCTGCACCAGGCCAAGGGCGGCGCCCCGCGGAAGTTCGGCTCGCGGTGGGCCATGTCCTACCTGCGCGGCCCGGTCACCGGCCTGCAGCTCGCCGACCTGCCCGGCCGCGAGGAGATCCCGGCCGGCCCGCCGGTCGCGCAGGGCGCGGCCACCGGGGACGCCCCTGCGCCGGTCGACACGGCACCGCCCGGCGTCGACACGGCACCGCCCGGCGTCGACACGGCACCGCCCGGCGTGGACGCGGCACCGACCG
>CAIYXG010000210.1 GCA_903930035.1 uncultured Actinomycetes bacterium
CCGTGCTCGAGAAGTCGTCGCCGCAGGACTCCTCGGTGGCGACGTGGTAGAGCGAGACCCGCAGCGGGCAGGACGGCAGCTGGGCCAGCGCCTCGTACGCGGGCTGCATCGCCGCCTGGTACGTGTGCTCCGACGTGGAGGTGATCCCGTTGGCCGCCATGAGTGCGTACCACTCGGCGGCCGAGCTGACCGGGTTGGCGCCCGACCTGGTGAGCGCCGGGCCGGCCATCTGGACGACCGCAGCCATCTCGTACGCCTGGCCGTTGAGCGAGCCGTCGGCGTGCCGACCGAAGTGCGACGCCGGCGGGTCGGCCGGCGGGTCGGTGTCCCACCCCAGCTCCTGCAGGTACGTGTGCGTGCAGTAGACGGCGTGCCCGGAGTTGTCGGCGACCACCGCGGCCCGGCCGGGGAAGTAGGCCTCGAGGGAGTCGGCGGTCGGTGCCTCGCAGCCGTGGAGCAGGCGGTCCAGCCCGTTGAACATCAGCAGCTGGCCGGCGGGCGTCTCGGCGTGGAGACGGTGCCAGAGCGCCTCGACGTCGGCGAACGTCGGGTAGCCCACGTACGGCGCGATCCAGTGGGCGGGCGACTGGGTCGACAGCCCGGAGAGCAGCGGGTGGGAGTGCGGCTCGACGAAGCCGGGCATGAGCACGGTCCCGCCCAGGTCGGTCACCGGTGCACCGGGCAGGGCGGCCTGGCAGGCCGTCAGGTCGCCGACCGCAGCGATCGTGCCGTCGGCGGCGACGGCCACGGCCGTGGCCCGGGGGTTCGTCTCGTCCATGGTGATGACGGTCGAGGCCGTGAGGATCTTGGGGGAGGGCATGCCGCCGAACGTAGCGGTCGGCGCGGCGGCCGAAGGTCCACCCGGTGGTCCGGTCCGCCATGTAGACCACTCGGACACGTTCTGGGAGGAACCATGACGGACACTGCGCCGGCACCGCCGGACGACCTGCCGACCACCGTGGACGGCGTCGCCCAGATGACCCCGGGAAGGGCGAAGGCCGCCATCCCGCTGCTGGGCTTCCTCGCCGCCATCCAGGGCGTCGACCCCAACGTGGCGAACACGGCGCTGGTCGGAGCGACGCGGGGCCTCAACATGTCCGGGGCGACGGTGTCGCTGGCGGCCAGCATCTCGACGCTCGCCCTGGCGGCCTCGGCGGTCACCACGGGCCTCGCGGCCGACCGGCTCGGCCGCCGCAAGGTGCTGGTGGCTGCGCTGCTGCTGGGCGTGGTCGGCGACCTGGTGGTGGCCGCCGCGCCGGCCGCGGCCTTCTTCCTGCTCGGGCGGGCGGTCGAGGGCGTGGCCATGGGTGCCGTCTACGGCGCCGCCTTCGCCTACATCCGCTACGTCCGGGCGCCCAAGGACATCCCGGCCGCGATGGGCATCTTCACGGCGGTGATCGGGGCGACCGCCATCACCTTCACCTTCCTGGGCGGCGCCGTGTCGTCGCTCGGCTGGCGGGTGGCGTTCCTGGTGGTGCCGGCGCTCTGCCTGCTCGCCGTCCCGATGGTGCTCAAGATCCTCCCGGCCCAGCCCCGGGTGCGGGTGGGGGAGAAGACCGACGCCGTGGGCCAGGTCCTCCTCGGTGGTGCCGTGGTCCTGCTCATCTTCGGCTGCAGCCGTCTGGGCAAGGGGCTGGTCCGGCTCGAGTCGGGCGGTGCGCTGCTCGTCGGCGTGCTGCTGTTCCTCGCGTTCGTGCTGTGGGAGCGGAAGTACGAGCACCACTTCTTCCCGGTCGAGATCATCAAGCACCCCGGCTTCCTGGCCGCCGTGTGTGCCGGACTGATCTACAACTTCACGAACGCCGTCTCGTTCCTGCAGCTGGCGAACCTCTGGCAGTACGTGGTGAAGCTGACCACGCTCAAGGTGTCGCTCTGGCAGCTGCCGTTCCTGGTCGCCGGCATCCTCGGGGCGCTGGTCGTCGGCCGCCTCATGAAGGGCGGGCTCAGCAACCGGTCCGTGGTGCTGCTCAGCGGCCTGATGACCTCGTCGGGCTTCGTCCTCCTGTACCTGGCCCGCAACGCCGACACCCTCGTGGGCTTCCTCCCCGGCGCGCTGCTGGCCGGCAGCGGCTGTCTGGTGGCCTCGCTGCCCTACGGCAACCTGATCATCGAGGAGGCCCCGCCCGAGTACTACGGCCCGGTCACCTCGTCCCGCACGACGTTCGGGCAGTTCTTCTACGCACTCGGCCTGGCGCTCGGCACGGTCATGGTCAACGGGCTCACGAAGGGCGGCACGATCGCCCGTCTCGAGGCGGCCGGCGTACCGCCCACCGAGATCGGCACGGCCATGGGCTCGGTCACGGCGTTCGCCTCCAAGGGCACCGCGCCGACCACGTCGCTCGGCCAGCAGGCGCTCGCCGCGGCCACACCCTCCTACGTCTCGGCCTTCGGCACGACGATGCTCGTCACGGCGGCGGTCGTGCTCGTGGCCGGCGTCGTGGGCTGGCTCCTCCTGGGCCGCAAGGACCCGGCTCCCGCGTAGCGGGGCACCACGTCATGGGTGAGCGTCTCGACGGGACGGTGGCACTGGTCACCGGTGCCAGCAGCGGGATCGGCGCGGCCACGGCGCAGCGGCTGGCCGCCGACGGCGCCACGGTGGTCGCCGCGGCGCGGCGCGTGGACCGGCTCCACGAGCTGGTGGCAGAGATCACGGCGTCCGGCGGTACGGCCCACGCGGTGCAGTGCGACGTGGCGGACCGCCAGCAGGCCACGGACCTGGTGGGGGCGACCGTGGCCGACCACGGCCGCCTCGACACGCTGGTGAACAACGCCGGCGTCATGCTCCTGGGGCCGATCGTGGACGCCGACCCCGCCGACTGGGAGCGGATGATCTCGGTCAACGTGGACGGGCTCCTGGCCTGCACGCACGCGGCGCTGCCGCACCTGCTGCGGGCCGCCCAGGAGTCGGAGCGGCAGGTGGCCGACGTCGTGAACCTGTCGTCGACCGCCGGACGTTTTCCCCGGGTGGGCTCCGGGGTCTACAACCTGGCGAAGCACGGCATCGGTGCGTTCAGCGAGTCGCTCCGGCAGGAGGTCACCGCCCGCAGCGTGCGGGTGTCGCTGGTGGAGCCGGGGGCCGTGGCGACCGAGCTGATCGACCACCTCAGCCCGCAGGCGCTCGAGGGCTTCTGGGCCCGGTTCGACGGGGTGGAGCGGCTGCTCGCCGAGGACGTCGCCGACGTGATCTCGTTCATCGTGACCCGGCCGCGGCGGGTGGCGGTCAACGAGGTGCTGATGCGGCCCACCGACCAGGAGGCCTAGGCCTCGGGCCGGTACCGGTGCTCGGCCCGGTGGCCGTCGAGGACGGCGGCCAGGTCGCCCGGCACGTCGCCGCCGCCGAGCGTGCCGCGCAGCCAGACGGTGAGCAGCTCGAGGTGCAGGGCGACCGTGGGCCGCCACGGGTCCCCGGGGGTGCCCGTCACGTCGGCGGCCATTGCCGCGACGGTCCCGTGCACGAGCTCGGGCAGCCCCTCGACCTGCGGGAGGAGCTCCAGGTAGAGGCCGACGTCGCTGCACGCCTGGTGGCCGGCGGCGGCGACCTCCACCACGTGGGCGTGGCTGCTCCCGGACGCGTCGAACGCCCGGTGGGTGTCGGCGCCGACCGGCGTGGTCGTGCC
>CAIYXG010000211.1 GCA_903930035.1 uncultured Actinomycetes bacterium
CACCCCGTCCGTGGCGGCGACCCAGGCGGCCGCGCTCGAGGGCGGTGCCACCCTGCACGGCACCGGCATCCACCCCGGAGGGGTGACCGAGCAGCTGCCGCTGGTCATGTCGGGCTTCTGCCGCGACGTCCAGCACGTCCGCGCCGAGGAGTTCTCGGACCTCCGCACCTACGCGACGGAGTTCGTGGTGCGCGAGGTGATGATGTTCGGCAAGCGTCCGGAGGACTCCGCCCAGAGCCCGATGGTCGGGCTGCTCGGCGACGGGTTCGGCCAGTCCCTGCGGCTGGTGGCCCAGGGCCTGGGCTGGACGCTCGACGACGAGCTGCGGACCACGCACGAGATGGCGGTGGCCACCGCCCCGATCGACACGCCCGTCGGGGTGCTCGAGGTCGGGACCGTGGCGGCGCAGCGGTTCAGCTGGACGGGCACCGTCGACGGCGTGCCACGGGTGACGGCACGGGTGAACTGGTTCATGGGCCAGGAGCACCTGGACCCGCCGTGGACGTTCGGCCCCGAGGGCGAACGGTTCGAGGTGGGCATCGACGCCACGCCACCGCTCGACGTCACGTTCCACGGGTTCCACCCCCCGTCGCTCGACACCGACCTGGCCCACAACGCCGGCATCGTCGCCACGGCGATGCACTGCGTGAACTCGGTGCCCTACGTGGTGGCCGCGGCGCCGGGGATCCTCACCTACCTGGACCTGCCGCTCATGCCGGGCCGCGGCGTGCAGGACTGAGCAGGTCCACGGTGGCCCGCGACATCGTCGACGAGCGTCTCGTCGGGGCGCTGCACGTGCGGGCCCTGACCCGCGCCGGCCTGCAGCACGACACGGTCGACGAGCACGTGGCCGTGCAGGCCGGCACGCTCGCCGCGCTGCTCGAGGGCGGGTACGACGGTGACGCCATGCTGGCCGAGGTCCTTCGGCTGGGCGACCTCGGGCTCGGCACCGTCCAGCACCTCGACGGCGAGCTCGTCGTGCTGGACGGCGAGGCCTGGGCAGTCCGCGCCGACGGCCGGGTCGAGGCACTCGCCGGGTCGGTACGCACCCCCTTCGCCGTGGTCTGCCAGTTCGTGGGTGCCGCCACGGTCCGCTGCGAGGAGCCGTGGACGCTGGCCGAGCTGCACGACGCGGTCGACCGGGCGGCCCGCACCGACCTTGGTGCGCCGCACGACGACGTGGTCGCAGTGCGGGCCACCGGGCGGTTCCGCGACCTCCGGCTGCGCAGCGTCGCCCGCCAGCAACGCCCGTACCCGCCGCTGCACGAGGTGGTGGCCCACCAGACCGAGTGGCAGGTCGGCTCGACGACCGGCACGGTCGTGGGGTTCCGGTTCCCCGACACGCTCGCCGGTGTCGAGGTCCCCGGCTACCACCTGCACTTCCTGTCGGACGACCGGTCGGCCGGGGGCCACGTCCTCGACCTCACCATGCTCGACGGCGAGGTGCGGCTGCAGGCCTGCGAGGACCTGCACGTGGAGCTGCCCGCCGGCGTAGGGCTCGGCACGCCGGGCGCCGTGGACCGGGACGAGGTGCAGCGGGTCGAGGGCGGCGGGTCGACCCGCTAGCGCAACGGTTCGGGAAGGCTGCTCATACGTAGTTCCTCCGGAAGAGGTCGTAGAGGGCGACGACGCCCGGGACCGTCGGCAGCCAGTAGGTCAGCATCCGGTAGGTCAGCGTGACCACGATCGCCGAGCCGTGCGGGACCCCGACCGAGGTCAGGCCCGCGATCAGGACGGCGTCCGGTGCGCCGAGGCCGCCCGGGACGGGGACCACGTTGGACGCGGCAGAGGCGAGCTGCGTCACCACGACCAGCGCGGCCAGGTGCACCGGCGCACCGACGGCCTTGAGCAGGAGCGCGGCGCACGCCACCTGGCCCGCCACGGCGACCAGCTCGCCGCCGGCCACGGCCAGGGCGGTCGTGGGGTGCGCCGCGACCGTGCGGACGTAGCGGCCGGCCTGCTCGGCCCAGCGGCCTGCCGACCGGCGCAGCGTGGGCGCCCGCACCGCGACCGTGACGACCATGGCGAGCACGCCGACGGCGACGAGCACCACCCACAGCCCGCTCGGCACGTCCTGCTCGAGCTGGGCCGTGTCGAGGGTGCCGGCGGCCACGGCGGCGGCGACCGGCAGGGTGAGCGCCGAGACCACGGACGTCAGGAAGGTGCTCAGGCCGCTGGCGCCGGCCGCAGCCGCAGGGTCCATCCCGACCCGGGTCAGGAACCGGACGCCGAGCGTGACGTTGCCGGTGCTCAGGGGCGTCACGACCGTCGTCACCGCCTCGGCCAGCTCGAGCTGGACCGTGCGCCAGAAGGGAGGGCGCCACCCGGCCGCGGCCGAGAGCGACACGGCATCACCCACCCACACCAGGACCACCACGACCAACGCGGCGGCGGCCCACCACCAGGAGAAGTCCGCCGACCGGGAGATGTCCTGGGGCAGGCGGCTGGTCCAGAGCACCAGGCCGACGACGACCACGGCGGCGGCGGCGCCGACCGCGAACGTGCGCGGCGTGACCTGCAGCCGACGGACCAGCTCCTTCAGCTCGTCGGCCGTGCGGCCGACGACCTTGCCCGTGGGCCCTGCGAGCGGCGGGCCGGCGGACGGTTCGGCGTCGTGGGGCCGGAGCATCGGGGGGACGCTACCGGTCCGCTACCAGTGCAGGTCGAACAGCCCGGCGAACCCGGAGGCCAGGAGCAGCATCGTCGCGCCGGACACGGCGAGCAGCCCGGTCCGCAGGGCGGGACGGGCGTCGAGCCGCGGCGCCACCCACGCGGCGACGAACGGCACGACCGGCAGCAGGTAGCGGCCGCCGGGCGCCACCCAGCGGCAGAACACCCAGACGTTGAGCGACAGCAGCACCATGAGCACCGTGTAGGCGCGGCCGAACCGCCGGCCCACCGCCGCGGCGGACGCCACGACCCCGAGCAGCACCGCCGTGGCACCCAGCTCGTTGAGCACGTCGCCCACCGACTGGATCTCGAGCAGCGGCTTGCGCACCATCGAGGCCTTGAGCCAGGTGCGGGGGTCGAGCAGGCCGCCGTGGCCGTAGTCGGTGTCCTGGACGGTCCAGAAGTAGAGCGGGTTCCCGACGTGGCGCTCCAGGAACACCATGTACGCGGCCACCCCCCACAGGGACAGCAGCACGCCCGCGTGGGCGGGTCGCAGCCGGCCGCGCTGCCAGCGGACGCCGCGGAGCGTGGCCCACCCCGCCCTCGCACGGGCAGCCGGTCCCCCGCCCGCCGGCACCGTCGTGGGGACCTGGAGCGCACCGGCGGACTCCAGCGCCGCCACCACCAGGAACGGCACCAGCACCAGCGCCGTCGGCCGCGTCGCCGTGGCCAGCCCGGCCACCAGGCCCGCGAGCACCCACCGCTGCGCCGAGGCCAGCACGGCCGCCCCCAGGACGAGGACCAGCAGCATGGCGTCGCTGTAGACGACCCCGTAGAGCACGAACGCCCACGGGTAGAGCAGCACGAGCAGCAGCGTGGTGCGCCGGACCCGCAGGTCGAGGCCCTGCTGGGTGGTCCACACCCACAGCAGCAGCGCGGTCCCCAGGCTGCACACCAGCGTGAGCGCGACGCCTGCGGCCTGCGGGTCGCCGAGCACCGGCGTGGTCCAGCGGATGGCCAGCGAGTAGGCGGGGAAGCCGGCCTCGAGGCCCTCCTCGACCCGGTAGCCGCGCTCGGCCACGCGCAGGTAGAGCCCGGAGTCCCAGGCGACGCGGCCGGCGAAGGGCAGGAACCTGCCGGGCAGCCAGTCGGTCCAGGTCGACAGCCCCTCGTAGTTCGCGCGGTAGGCGACCTGCTGGACCCACAGCACCACCGAGGTGATGCCGGCCCACCACGCGACCGGCTCCCAGAGCCGCCCGCCCGCAGCGGCCGGCACCGTGGTCCCCGGGCCGGACGCCGACGTGGTCATGCGCCTAGCTGCAGCCGCTGGTGGTGCCGCACTCGCTGCAGACGTAGCAGGAGCCGGCGCGGGTCATGGCGACGCCGCAGGTCATGCACAGCGGGGCGTCGACGGTGCG
>CAIYXG010000212.1 GCA_903930035.1 uncultured Actinomycetes bacterium
ACCGCCTCGAAGCGGCCGGCCTTCATCTCGACCTCGACGATTTCGAGCGCACGCACGCGGCCGTTGCCGTCGTCGAGGAAGCGCTGGGTGTTGACGGCGTAGACGCGCTCGCCGCCCTCCTCGTGGGCCGAGGTCACCTTGTAGGTCATGGGGTAGGTCGGCCACGGGTTCACGTCGGGACGCGAGTCCGACGGCCGGGGCATGATCTCGAACTGGTGCACGGACGTGGCGCCCTGGCGGTGCGAGGTGCCCAGGCAGTCCGCACCCGGGTCGCCGCCGCCGATGATGACCACCTTCTTGCCGGCGGCCGAGATCGGCACCTCGTCGACGGCCAGGTCGCCCTCCTGGGCCTTGTTGGCCCAGGGCAGGAACTCCATCGCCTGGTAGATCCCCTGCAGCTCACGGCCCGGGATGGGCAGGTCGCGCCACGCCGTGGCGCCGGTGGCCAGGACCACGGCGTCGTAGCGCTGCTCGAGCTCCTCGACGGTGACGTCCACGCCGACGTTGATGTTCGGGCGGAACTCGGTGCCCTCGGCGCGCATCTGGGCCAGCCGACGGTCGAGGAACCGCTTCTCCATCTTGAACTCGGGGATCCCGTAGCGCAGCAGACCACCGATCCGGTCCGCCCGCTCGAGCACCACGACGGCGTGGCCGGCGCGGGTCAGCTGCTGGGCCACGGCCAGCCCGGCCGGGCCGGAGCCGACCACGGCGACCCGCTTGCCGGTGGGCCGCGACGGGTGGACGGGCACGACCCAGCCCTCGTCCCAGGCCTTGTCGATGATGGTGACCTCGACCTGCTTGATCGTCACCGGGTCCTGGTTGATCCCCAGCACGCAGGCGGCCTCGCACGGCGCCGGGCACAGGCGGCCCGTGAACTCCGGGAAGTTGTTGGTGGCGTGGAGCCGCTCGATGGCCTCGCGCCACTGGTCCCGGTACGCCAGGTCGTTCCAGTCCGGGATGATGTTGCCCAGCGGGCAGCCGTTGTTGCAGAACGGGATGCCGCAGTCCATGCACCGGGAGGCCTGTGTCTGGAGCGCCGACAGGTCGAACTCCTCGTAGACCTCCTTCCAGTCGCGCAGACGCACCGGGACCGCCCGACGCGTCGGGACCTCTCGGCCGTGACGAAGAAAACCCTTGGTGTCGCCCATCAGACCTGACTCGCTCGCATGATCTCCTCGACGACGTCGAGGCCGTTCTCCTCTGCCCGGCGGGTGGCTTCCAGCACCCGTCGGTAGTCCTTCGGCATGACCTTCCGGAAGCGGCCCAGCGCCGTCGGCCAGTCGGCCAGCAGCGCCCGTGCCACCTCCGAGTCGGTCGCCTCGGCGTGCTCGCCCACGACCTCCCCCAGGAACGCCTCGTCGTCGGCGTCGAGGTCCTCGAGCGCCACCATCTCGGTGTTCAGGCGGCCCTCGAAGGTCGCGTCGGGGTCGTAGACGTAGGCGATGCCGCCCGACATGCCGGCACCGAAGTTCCGGCCCGTCGGGCCGAGCACCACGGCACGACCGCCGGTCATGTACTCGCAGCCGTGGTCGCCCACGCCCTCGACCACCGCGGTCGCCCCCGAGTTGCGGACGCAGAACCGCTCCCCCACGACGCCGCGGGCGAAGACCGTGCCGCCCGTCGCCCCGTAGAGCATCACGTTGCCGGCGATGATGTCGTCGAGGCCGCCGAAGTCCGGGTTGGTGGCCCTGGGCAGCCGCACCACGATGCGGCCGCCGGACAGCCCCTTGCCGACGTAGTCGTTGGCGTCGCCCCACAGCCGCAGCGTCACGCCCTTCGGCACGAACGCGCCGAAGCTGTTGCCGGCCGACCCCTCGAAGTCGATCACGATGGTGCCGTCCGGCAGCCCCTCGCCGCCGCGGGCCCGGGTGATCTCGTGGCCGAGCATGGTGCCGACGGTCCGGTTCACGTTGCGGATGGGGTAGCTGAGGTGGACCGGCGTGCCGTTGGCGATGGCGTCGGCGGCGTCGGCCACCAGCTGGCGGTCGAGCGCCTTCTCGAGGCCGTGGTCCTGGGGCCGCACGTGGTGCAGGTGGTCGCCGGGCTGGGGCTCGACCACCTGGAGGATCGGCGAGAGGTCCAGGCCCTCGGCCTTCCAGTGGTCCACCGCCCGCTCGGTGTCGAGCAGGTCGGCGCGGCCCACGGCCTCCTCGACCGAGCGCAGTCCGAGCGAGGCCAGGAGCTCGCGCACCTCCTCGGCCACGAACAGCATGAAGTTCTCGACGAACTCGGGCTGGCCCGAGTAGCGCTCCCGCAGCTCGGGGTTCTGGGTGGCGATGCCGACCGGGCAGGTGTCGAGGTGGCAGACGCGCATCATGACGCAGCCCGACACCACGAGCGGTGCGGTGGCGAAGCCGAACTCCTCGGCACCGAGCAGCGCGGCCACGACCACGTCGCGGCCGGTCTTCAGCTGGCCGTCGGTCTGGACCACGATCCGGTCGCGCAGGCCGTTGAGCAGGAGCGTCTGCTGGGTCTCGGCCAGACCGAGCTCCCACGGCGCCCCGGCGTGCTTGATGGAGGTCAGCGGGCTGGCGCCCGTGCCGCCGTCGTGGCCCGAGATGAGCACGACGTCCGACTTGGCCTTGGCCACGCCGGCCGCCACGGTCCCCACCCCGACCTCGGCCACGAGCTTCACGTGGATCCGGGCGGCCGGGTTGGAGTTCTTCAGGTCGTGGATCAGCTGGGCCAGGTCCTCGATGGAGTAGATGTCGTGGTGCGGCGGGGGCGAGATGAGCCCCACGCCCGGCGTGGAGTGACGGGTCTTGGCCACCCACGGGTACACCTTGTGGCCGG
>CAIYXG010000213.1 GCA_903930035.1 uncultured Actinomycetes bacterium
CGGTCCGTGGCGTGAACGACGACGAGCTGGCCGACTTCGTCGAGTTCGGCCGCAACCGCGGGGTCGAGGTCCGGTTCATCGAGTTCATGCCTCTGGACGCGCAGGGGGAGTGGCGCGCCGACCGGGTCGTCGCCCGGGCCGAGGTCCTGGACGCGGTCGCCGCCCGGTTCGAGTTCCGGGCCACCCGCCGCGGTCACGAGCCGGCCGAGCGGTTCGAGCTGGTGGACGGGTCGGCCGCCTTCGGGGTCGTGCCCAGCGTGACGGCCCCCTTCTGCGGCAGCTGCGACCGCGTGCGGCTGACCTCGGACGGGATGCTCCGGAACTGCCTGTTCGCCGGCGTCGACCACGACCTGCGGCCGCTGCTGCGGGGCGGCGGGTCCGACGACGAGCTGGCGGCCGCCGTGGCGGGCTGCGTGGCCGACAAGCGCGAGGGCCACGGCATCGGCGCGCCGACCTTCGTGCGTCCGCCCCGGCCGATGTCGCGCATCGGCGGCTGACCGGTCCCACGGCGCCACGATGAGGAACCTCACCCGTCCTGGCCACCATGTCCCACGAAGATTGTTCTTGGGGACCGGTCCCCATTGACGCCCTGCCGCCGGCCGTCATGATGCAGGCCGTGGTCACCCCCCAAGGTCCGCAGTACCAGGAGCGCGCGCGCCAGTTCGTCCGCTGGACGCTGCTGCTGTGCGCGGCGCTCGGCCTCGCCGTCGTGCTCGCCGCCGTCTACGTGAGCCTCTTCACCGGGGTCCTGGTGCTGGTGGCCGGCGCCGTCCTGCTGGCGTTCTGGTCGGTCCGCCGGATGCCGGAGCCGCCGCCCCGCACGGTGGCGGAGCAGGTGGCGCTCCTCGAGGAGGTCTGGGCCAAGGAGGTCCCCTCGAGCCAGCGCCAGATGGTCGAGGCGTACCTCGCCGACCCCGACGCGGCGGTGGCGGCACTCGTCGGCAACCGGGCGTCGATCTCGCCCGAGGCGGCCCGCCAGTTCCTGGCCTCCCGGGTCACGGGCTGACCCGGGAGGCGCCGCACCGGCCCGGCCGCGTCGCTGCCGGTCGCGGCGGGACGCCCGCCTATGCTGCCCCCATGCCAGACCGGGGATTGACGCATCTGGACCCGCTGGGCCGTGCGCGCATGGTCGACGTGACGCCCAAGGAGCAGACCCAGCGTCGGGCCGTTGCCCGGGGCCGGGTGCACATGCAGCCGGAGACCACGGCGCTCGTGGCGCGCGGGGCGGTCAACAAGGGCGACGTGCTCTCGGTCGCCCGTGTCGCCGGCATCCAGGCCGCCAAGCGCACCGCCGACCTGGTCCCGCTCTGCCACCCGCTCCTGGTGGGCTCGGTGCTGGTCAACTTCCGCATCGAGGACACGTTCATCGAGGTGGAGGCGCAGGTCGACACCGTCGACCGCACCGGGGTCGAGATGGAGGCGCTCACCGCGGTGACCGGGGCCTGTCTGACCATCTACGACATGTGCAAGTCCGCCGACCGCTCCATGGTCATCGGCGACGTGGCGCTCTGGGAGAAGACGGGCGGACGGTCCGGCAACTACCGGCGCCCCGACGACGAGCTCGACGACGACCTCGACGACCTGCTCGGCTGACGTCCCCCTCCACCCGGTGCTGCGGTGCCGTCCGTCCGCCGACCCGACCCGTCGTGGCCCTGGAGCCGGCGCCGGGGAACCGGGGGGCCGGTGGTCAGGGGCCCGCTCCGGGTGTGACTAACATCGGTGTAGTTCGTCACCGACTTGTAACAACCGTCGTCGGACCGTAAGGTTCGCAACACCGGGGGGAACGGGTCGGCTGAGCTGCCGAACCGGAGAACCGGACGAAAGGTCGCCAACCCAGATGAACCTCTCCACCGTGGTGCTGCTGGGCCTCGCCGTCGTGTGGGCCATCGTGCTCGCCCCCGAGGTGCTCCGTCGGACCTCTGGCATGCGTCGGGTGGACCCGGTGCACGCCTTCCACCGTCAGATGTCGTCGCTCGACCGTCCTGGCAGCCGCCCGTCGGCCCGTCCGGGCTCGAACGTCATCGACCTGCGCGGCCCCTCCCGCAGCACCCGCCCCGCCTCGACCCGTCCCGCCTCGACCCGTCCCATGCAGCGCCCGACCGCGGCCCGCTACGGCGGCCCTGCCCCGCGCCCGGCGGCCCCGCGCCACCGTCCTGCGGCCCGTTCGATCGTCTCGCCCCGGGTCCAGCGCCGTCGTCAGGACGTGCTCATCGTCCTGGTCGCCGCCGCCGTCCTCACGCTGCTCTGCGCCGTGGCGTTCGGCGGGGCCTTCCTGGTGCTGCACCTGGTGGCCGACGTCCTGCTCGTGTCGTACGTCCTGCTGCTCAACCGTTCGGCGCACGCGGCCGCCCGCCGGCCCGCCTACGGCTACCGCAGCGCCGGCTACGGCTACCCGGCCCAGGGCCAGCGGCTCGACCTCCGCACCGCACGGCCCCAGCGCCCGCAGCCGGTCGCCGTGCCGGGCACCCGTCGCGTCGCCAACTGACGCCGTCGTCGGATTCCGACCCGGAGGGCGCCGCGGGTATGCTGCGCCTTCCTTCTGGGGGGTGTAGCTCAGCTGGCTAGAGCGCCTCGGTCGCATCGAGGAGGTCGTGGGTTCGACTCCCATCACCTCCACCCAGAGCCCCAACGGGCAGTAGCGCAGGGCCCCGCCTCGGCGGGGTTCCTGCCCGTTTTGGGCCCCCTCCGCTAGATTCCGGGGCCGCTGGCTACGTCGGTGACGTGCCCGTCGAGCCGCAGTCCGACCGAGGGGGGGCAGCAACGTGGCACTGACAGTCCGTACACGTCGCGCCGGTCGGACGCTGGTCGCCGGTCTCGTCGCACTCGTGGCGCTGACCGGCTCGACGCTGGTCGCCGTGGCCCAGCCCCCGGTGCCGGACCCGGTGCTGGACCCGGTGCCGGCGACGACGTCGACCAGCGTCGAGCCCGCCCCGACCTCCTCCACGACGACGGCTGCTCCCGTGCCGCCGACCACCGCCGCGGCCGGGCCGACGACGACCAGCGAGCCCCCGTCGGCCCCGACGACCGCACCTCCGGACGGTACGTCGGAAGCGGTGGTGCCCGTCCGTCGGGCCGAGGTCGGTGAGGCGGAGCTGGGCATCTCCAAGACGGCGAGCGTGCCCGTGCTGCAGCCGTCAGAGGCCTTCGAGTACACCGTGGTCGGCAGCTGCTCCTCGCTGACCGCCGACTGCGTCGGGTTCACCGTCACCGACACGCTGCCCGCCGAGTTCGAGGTCACCTCGCTCCCACCGTCCAACTCGCTCCGGGACGTCACGTTCGACCCCGCCACCCGGCTCCTGACCGTGGTCTACAAGCTGCCGGTCAGCGGCGGGGCGACCGGCCTGCCTGCAGGGTCGGCCCAGGCCTTCAAGGTGGGCATGCGGCTGCCGGCCGACACTGCCGTCGTCGACGGCCAGGTCGTCACCAACACGGCGACCGCCACGGCCGACGGCGAAGCGCCGGTGGCCGACTCGGCCGACGTGACGGCCGTCGTGCCGGTCGCCCCCGCGGCCGCCGCCACCAAGAGCTGGTCGCCCGCTGCAGGACTTGCCCTGTCGGGCGCTGCCAGCACCGTGACGCTCTCGGCGCGCAACAGCTCGTCGACGAGCACCCGCGTCGCGCAGGTCTCGGTCGAGGACAGCACGGTCGCGACGTGGGAACGGTTCGACCTGACCGACGTGGGGACGCTCGAGGCCTACCCGCCCGGTGCCGACCAGGTCCTGGTCGACCTGTGCCTCCTGCCGGTCACCTCTGCACCGTGCGACGAGTCGGAGTGGACCACGGTCGGCCCGCAGTCGGGTGCCGTGCCGCTGGCGCTGTCCGCCGGCGGCAACCCGCTCGGGGACGTCGTCGGCCTGCGGTACCGGTTCTCGAGCAGCAGCGGCGCCGACCTGCCGTACTCGGCCGACGGTGGACGGGTTGCGTTCGACCTCCAGCTGCGCAGCACGCTGCGCTCCTCGGGCGCGGAGCTCAACCCCACGACGTCGCAGCGGATCGACAACTGCGCCACGCCCTCGGTGACCCAGCAGTCCTCGGCCGTCACCGTCGACGCCGACGCCTGCGCGCGCTACACGATCCAGCCCGGCAGCGTCGTCGTGCGCGCCGCCAAGACGCTGTTCTCGGACTCTGACGGCAACTTCGCGGCGGACGGCGTGCTCGTGCCGGGCCAGCCCAACGGGGTGTCCATGGGGATCACGGGCACCAACGACTCGGCCTTCGCGGTCCCCCGCATGTCGATCACGGAGCCCAGCCCGTCGGCCTTCAACGAGTTCTCGAAGATGGACGTCACGACGGCCCGCGTGACGTTCCCTGCGGGTGCGACCCAGGCCACGCTCGTGGTCGTGTGCCGGTCGGGCGCCGACCCGGCCGACGTGGTGCTCACGGCCCCGCCGACGACGGTGACGCGAACCGACCTGGGGTGCGCGCCCGGTGTCGCCCCTGCGTCGGTGCAGGTCGTCTTCCGGGGAGTCGACGGCGGCGGCACGGGAACCATCGCCGCGGGGGCCCAGGGCAAGCTCGAGCTGCACGGCACCGCGCCGGGTGTCGACACGACCGACGTCGCCAACGGTCTCACCAACTGCGCCGAGGTGCGGGCGTCGTCGAACCCCGACGGGACCGGGTCCTCGACCTCCGACGCGTGCGCGACGGCCCAGGTGCAGAACCCCCGTCCGGCGGTCGGGAACGGGGTGAAGTCCTCGACCGGGGTCTCGACGATCGTCCCGGGGCAGCGGCTCGACTTCAACCTCTCGTTCAAGAACACCGGCAACATCCCGGTCACCAACGTGGTCCTGGCCGACCCTCCGGACCCGACGGCCTCCCCGAACCCGTTCAGCACCGTGCGGCTGGCCGCGTTGTCGGCGGTGACGACCAGCCCGCCGAGCACGCTCGAGGTGTACGACCCGGACGTGGCGGCCTACGTGCCGTACGTCGCGTCCAACGCCGCGCTCCTGTCCCGGGCACGGGGCATCAGGGTCACGGTGACCGGCAACATGGCGCCCGGCGCCACGTTCCGGGTCAAGTACGCGGTGCAGGTGCGGGAGGGCGTCCCGGTCGGTGCGACGTTCCGGAACTGTGCCGCCGTAGGGATCGATGCTCCGCTCGGACCGACCTTCTGCAACGGGAACGCGGTGCAGGTGGCCAACGGCAGCGCCGGGGCGAGCATCAACAAGATCCTGTCGCCGGACCGCGTGGTGCGCCCCCAGCCGGGCCTGGCGCCGCAGGTGGTGCAGGTGAAGCACCAGGCGCAGAGCACGGGGACGCTCTACCTCAAGCAGCTGGTCCTCACCGACAAGGACGCCGACTTCTTCGACGCCACGACCTACCTGGGCTCCATCGCGGTGAACTTCCCCCCCGGTGCCAACCGCGTGCGGGTGGACGTCTGCACGTCCGTGGCCAGCTGTGCGGCGGACACCTGGGTGAACGGCACCGCGACCTCGAGCACGTCGCCGGGACTGCCGACCGGTGTGGTGGCCAGCACGGTCAAGGGCATCCGGTTCACCTTCACCAACTCGAACGGTGGCTACGAGATCCTGCCCAGTCCGAACTTCCCGGCCTCGGGGACCTGCGCCAACGCCACGGTCTGCTTCAACGTCCAGGTCCGCGAGACGTTGGCGTCCGCCCCGTCGACCCCGGTGCCCGACCAGCTCGCCGACACGTCGAGCGGTGCCGGCGAGTCGGCCCTCCAGGCGCCTGGCTCGACCTTCGGCATCCCGCCGGTGACGGCCACGCTCGACGTGGTGCGGGGGGCCCCGCAGCTCTCGCTCGACAAGACGCCCGACAGCCGGATCGGCCCCGGCGACTCGGCGCCGGTCGGGCTGGTGGCGACCAACACGGGCACGGACGCGGTGGTCGACCCGGTGGTGGTCGACCCGCTGCCGGCGTCGCTGACCTTCGACCCGGTGACCCCCGGTGCGCCGGCCGGCCAGCCGTACCTCCTGAGCTACACGCTGCCCGCCGGCTACGCCCCGCCCCCCACCGTGACCTTCACGGAGGTCAAGGGTGGTGACGCCGGCGCGCCGCCCGGGTGCACCGACCCCAACCGGGTCTGCACCGTGTCGTGGTCGTTCCCCGGCTGGACCCTGCCGCCGGGCGGCAGGATCCAGGTGCAGTTCCAGGTCCGGCTCAGCCCGGGCGTGCTCGCCGGGGAGACCATCACCAACCTGGGCGGGACCAGCGGCGCCAACCCCGACCTGACGTGCAGGTCGTCGTCGGTGCTCGACGACGACCGGTTCGGCGCGGGGCGGTACTGCACCGACACCTCGACCGTCACCACGCTGGCCGGTGACGACTTCCAGGTCACCAAGTGGGTCCGGGCCGACGAGTCGCTGGGCTTCCTCGACGCCACCGGCGCAGTGGTGCCCGTGACGACGAGCTCCTGTCCCAAGTACTTCGCCCGTGGCGGTGTCTACACCCGGTTCCCCTGCACCGCCCGCACCCTGCCCGGCCAGTCGGTCGACTACCTGGTCCGCGGCGTGAACAGCGGGACGAACCCCGCGAAGCAGGTGGTCCTGGTCGACGGCCTTCCCGTCCAGGGCGACACCGGGGTCCTGCTCTCCAACCAGGCCCGCGGGACGCAGTGGACGTCGCGACCCACGATGCTCACCCCCGTGGTGGAGCTGGAGAACCGCCCGGGTGTCGTGACCGGCTACTCCGACGCCGCGTTCCCGGGCGCGCTCTGCACGACGAGCCTGCGCCCGCCGCCGGCAACCTGCCCGGCCGGTGCCTACGCCGCCGCGTTCGGCCCCTCCAACACCGGCTTCCAGACCGTCATGTCCTTCCCCGACGACCAGCTGCTGAACCCGGGCGAGGAGTTCACGCTCGTCTGGACCATGCGCGCCCCGCCGCAGTCGGTCTCTGCCACCCTGGCCGAGCCGGTGGCCTGGAACTCGATCGCCTACCGCCCCACGTTCCGGCTCCCGTCGGGACAGCTGAGCTCGCTGCCCGCGTCGGAGCCCCTCAAGGTGGGCGTGTCGATGCCGCAGGGAGCGTTCGGGGTGACCAAGTCCGTCGTCGGCCTACCGAACGGCATCCCGCTCGCACCCTTCGAGTTCGCCTACCAGTGCACCGTCCAGCTGGCGGACGGGACCGCCGCCACGGTCGCCGCAGGGACGTTCTCCATCGCCTACGAGGGCTCGTGGGGGAGCCGCCCCGTTCCCCAGGGGGCCGACTGTGCCGTGTGGGAGACCAACACCCAGGGGGCGGACAACCCCCACACCGACCTGGCGAGCGCCCTGCGGGTGACCATCGACCCGGTCGCCGGTCTGCAGACCGTGGGCTTCACCAACTCGTTCGAGACCGGCCGGATGACACTCACCAAGCAGGTGGAGTGGGACGCCGTCGCCCCGATCCCGGTGGGGCCGTTCACCTTCGACGTCAGCTGTGCGTTCCCGACGCCGGACACGCTGCTGCCCGGGTTCCCCCGGACGGTGGTGCTGGCCGACGGTGAGACGTGGACGCTGTCCGACGTGCCGAAGGGCACGGCCTGCCTGGTCGTCGAGACCGACACGGGCCGGTCGACGACCACCAGCTGGTCCATCGACGGTGCTGCCCCGCAGGACGACGTCGCCGCCGGCGTGGTCCTCGAGCCCGCCGACGAGGGCGGGACCGTGGTCGTGGCGACGAACACCTACCAGACGGGCGGCGTCCGGATCGTCAAGCAGCTGGACGGCCCGGCGTCGTTGTGGGCCCAGGGCCTCTTCACGTTCGACGTCCGCTGCACCAAGGACGGGCTGCCGGACGTCAACCGGTCGGTCACGCTCAGCGCAGCAGACCTCGTCGCGACGGTGTCGCCGGTGCCGGAGGGCTACCTCTGCGCCGTCACGGAGTCCGTGCAGGGCGACGCCCAGGCCCACACCCTGACGCCCGGCGCGCCGCAGCTCATCCCGTCCTACACCACGGAACCGCCCGGTCCGGTCGTGTTCACCGCGGTGAACGACTACCCGGGCGGCTCGCTGACCCTGGGCAAGGAGCTCGACGGCGGGGCGGCGACGCTCCTGGCGGGCGCCACGGTCACGCTCCGGGCGCAGTGCGAGCGGGACCTTGTGGGCGGGGCCGGCACGCAGGTGTTCGTCGACCGGTCCGTGACCCTCCGCGGGGGCCAGGCCACGACGCTGCCGGACGTGCTGCCGATCGGGGCGCGGTGCTGGGTCGAGGAGACGGAGAGCCGGGGCGCCACGGCCGTCCGCATCTCCAACGACGCCACCAACAAGGCGACCGTCACGGACGGTGCGCCCGACCTCACCATCACGACGACCAACACGTTCTCCCCGGGCGGCAACCGCAACAACGTCGAGGAACAGTCCGGCATCAAGGTCGTGAAGTCGCTCGCCGGCCCGGGCGCCGCATCGGCAGCGGGACCGTTCACCTTCGAGACGGTCTGCACCGTGGGCGGCTACACCCTGCCCGCCTACCCGGTGCTCACGCTGACGCCGACGAACCTGGTGGGCTACGTCAACCCGGTGCCGGCCGGCGCAGCGTGCACGGTGACCGAGACGGGCCAGGGCAGTGCGACCGGGGTCGTCCCACGGACGGTCGCGACGGTCACGGTGCCGGCCACCGACGCGCCGGCCGTCGAGGCGGCGGTGGTCAACCGGTTCGACGCGGTGCCGCCCACGACCGTGCCGCCGGGCGGCGGCTCGAACCGCGACGGCAGCCTGGCCC
>CAIYXG010000214.1 GCA_903930035.1 uncultured Actinomycetes bacterium
CGCCATGGCCGGCGCCGGCGTGCTCGCCGCATGCGCACCCTCCGTCCCGACCGCCAACCCCGGCCGCCGCTCGGAACGCCGCCGGGTCGTGGTGATCGGCACCGGGTTCGGCGGGTCCGTCACCGCGCTGCGCCTGGCCCAGCGCGGGGTGGACGTCACGCTAGTCGAGCGCGGGCAGCGCTGGCCGAGCGGCCAGCGGAACGCCTTCCCGACGATGTTCTCGCCCGACCGCCGGGTGTCGTGGCTGAGCGACCGCAACGCGGCCACCGAGAAGCTCTTCCCCGCCCTGCCGGGCACCACCTGGCAGCCGTACGCCGGGCTGCTCGAGCGCATCCCGGGCGACGGCATGGACGTGGTGTGCGCCGCGGCGGTGGGCGGCGGCTCGCTGCCGTACCACGGCATGTCGGTCCAGCCCCGCGGCGACCTGTTCGACCGGGTGATGCCGTCGGCCCTGGACTACGAGCAGTTCGACTCGGTCTGGTACCCGACGGTGCGGGCCATGCTCGGCGCCACGCCCATCCCCGAGGACGTGCTGGCCTCGGCCAGGTACGCGTCCAGCCGGCAGTTCATGGCCGCCGTGCGCGCCGCCGGCCTGCCCGAGGCCCAGGGCGTCCCCATGCCGATCGACTGGGACGTCGTCCGCGCCGAGCTGCGCGGCGAGCTCCCGCCGTCGATCACCTCGGGCGACGTGATCTACGGCGTCAACGGTCCCGGCAAGCGGTCGCTCGACACCAACTACCTGCCCGCGGCGGAGGCCACCGGCCGCGTGGAGCTGCTGCCGCTGCACAAGGTCGACCGCTTCCACCGCGACGGCGCCGGCCGCTGGGTCGTGGACACGGAGCGGATCGACACCGACGGCAACGTGCAGGAGTACGTGGAGCTGACGGCCGACGCCCTGTTCCTGTGCGCCGGGTCGCCCAACACCACCAAGCTCCTGGTCCGCGCCGCCGCGCTGGGCGACGTGCCCGACCTGCCCGAGGACGTCGGCGCCTGGTGGTCCACCAACGGCGACCTCCTCACCTCGCAGATCCTCTCGGTCCCCACCGGCACCTACCAGGGCGGCCCGGCCAGCATCGGGTCGTTCGACTGGGACAACCCCGCCGGTCCGGTCACGGTCCTCTATGCGCCGATCCCGCTCGAGCAGGAGCTCAACTTCATGCAGGTCGTCGGGATCTTCATCCCCGACGGCCACGGGCGGTTCAACTACGACGCCCGGAGCGACCAGGCCCGCCTGACGTTCCCTGCCAGTGCGCACGGCGCCGCGCTCGCCGAGGCCCGTCGCCGGGTGGCCAAGGTGGGTGCCGCCGCCGGTGCGGTGGCGACGATCGACATGACCGAGGTCGACCCGTCGACCTACCACGCCCTCGGCGGCACGGTGATCGGCAGGGTGTGCGACGACTACGGCCGGGTGCTCGGCCAGCGCGGTCTCTACGTCAACGACGGCGCGCTGATTCCCGGTTCGACGGCGTGCGCCAACCCGTCGCTCACGATCGCGGCGCTCGCCGAGCGCAACGCCGACCACATCGTGCGCCACGACGTCGACTCGGTCTTCTAGGCCGCCCTGACGGGCCTCCCGCCGTTGCCCGCCTGCCCGGGGCGCTGGCCGGCCGGACTGTCACACCCTGCTGCCATGCTCGTCCCGGAGACGTGCGGCGCCCGATGCCGCACCGGCTGGGAGGCCACGTGAGCCATCTGGGACTGACCGCGTTCGAGGACCCTGCGTTCGCCCTCGAGCTGCAGCGGGTCGCGGAGCGCGGCCTGCTGCCCTCGGGCGACGTCCCGTCGGCCCGGCCGGTGCCCGTCGCCACCGAGCGTCTGGTCGCGTCGGCCCAGGGGGCCATGGTGGGCACGGCGGTGGGCGACGCCCTGGGCCGCCCGGCAGAGGGGCGCCACCCCAGGCGGCTCGCCAAGGAGCGCGACCGCTTCCTGGACTACCAGCCCTGGATCGGCTGGAGGTCCGGGCCGGTCGGCACCTACACCGACGACACCCAGATGACGCTGTGCGTCGCCGAGTCGCTGCTGGCCTGCGGCGGCCGGATCAGCCCCCGCGAGCTGGGGTTCCGGTTCGAGGAGTGGCTCGAGGTCGGCCGTGGCAAGGGCCGCACCTGCACCACGGCGTGCCAGAACCTGCTCGTCGGCGCGCCCTGGTGGGACTCGGGCGAGCGGTCGGCCGGCAACGGCGCCGCCATGCGGGCCGCGCCCGTGGGCATCGCGCTCGGCCACGACACCCCGGCGCTGGTCCACGACGCCGCGCTGTCGGCCGTCATCACCCACGCCGACCCCATGGCCGTCGCCGCCACCGTCGGCCACGCGTGGCTGGTGGCCCGGCTGGCGTCCGAGACCCCGGGCCAGGTCGACCCCGCGGCGCTGGTCGGCCAGCTGGTGCAGGCCGTCTCGTCGGTCGACGAACCGGGCCAGCCCGAGCGCGACTGGCACCTGCGCGACGGCAAGACCAGCAACCCCGTGCGGCTCGCCGACCAGATGGCCCGGGTGCCGGAGTTCCTCGGTGCGTCACCCAAGGAGGCGATCGGCTTCTTCTACAACGGCGCCTACGTGCTCGAGACCATGCCGTCGGCGCTGTGGTGCTTCCTCAACTACCTGGACGACCCCGAGGAGGGGGTGCTGACCGCGGTGCTCGCCGGCCGCGACGCCGACACGGTCGCCTCCATCACGGGGGCGTACTTCGGGGCGCTGTACGGGGTCGACGCATTCCCGGACCGGTGGACGGGGCCCAACCTGGAGGACAGCGCCCGGCTGCGCGAGCTGGGCGAGCAGTTGGTCAGAGGTCCAGGAGCGGGGTGACCTGCTCGACCTGCGCCAGCAGGTCGTCGCTCGAGAGCGCTCCGAACTCCAGGCGGGTCCAGCCGGACTCCTCGACCCGCCACTCGCCGCTCGTCTCGTCGAGCACCGGACGCGCCGTCCTCAGCCACTCGAGGCGGCGGCTGACGTCGGTCGGGTCGGCAGGGTTCGCCCGGGAGTAGTGGAACGCCATGCAGTTGTGGATCTTCGCCGACCGGTCGTCGTCGAGCTCCTTGAACCGGAGGTCGTCCATGCGCTCGAGCACCAGGCGGAACGCCCACATCACCTCGCCGTGCGTGACGCAGACGACCTGCTGCTCGCCGCACTCGCGGTGCAGGGTGTCGAGCACGTTGCGCACCCGGTCCTCGGCCACGAACGCGATCGACTCGCCGCCCGGCGCCACCCAGTAGAGCGGGTCCTGCCGGCGGTGCCGGGCGTTCAGCTCGTACTCGGGCCGCGACTCGAACTCGTCCTTGGGGATGGAGCCGATCTCGCCCCAGTCCCGCTCCCGGAGCGCCCGGTTGAGCAGCCACCGCGCCCCCGGGAGCGCCATGCAGCCGGCGGTCTCCTTGGTCCGGACGTAGGGCGACGCGTAGTAGCGGTGGATCTTGGGGAACTCGGCCGCGACCCAGGCCCCGATCGTCGCGGCCTGCTCACGGCCACGGGCGGTCAGCCGCCACTGGTGGCCCGGCGTGGTCATGTAGGCGTCGGTGAAGAGCGCAGTGTTGCCCTCCTTGGCCGCCTCGACCACCACGTTCCCCTCCGACTCGCCGTGGCGGACGAGCAGGAGGTCGAGGGGCATGGTCATCGGTCGTCCTGACGTCGGGAGGGGAGAGGGGCTAGCGGTTGAGCGACTGCTGCAGCGCCAGGAAGGCGCTGAGCATCGTGAACATCAGACCGACCAGGGCGAAGGTCTGCATGCGGAAGGCCCGCTCCATGTCGGCCTTCATCTCCAGACGGAACGAGTCGAACCGGGCGTCGATCTGGTCGAACCTGGCGTCGACCTGGTTGAACCGATGGTCGATCCGCTCGAACCGGAGGTCGCGCTGGTCGAACTCGTGCTGCAACCGCGCGCGCAGGTGCTCGAGGTCCTGCTTGGTGGCGACGTCGGCCCAACCGGCCGGTGGCAGATGTTCCATGAGCGTGCTGGCATTCTCCCGGCCGAGCACCTCGACGAGGTGCTGGAAGAGCCGGTAGCGGTGGTCCTCGGTGATGGCCATGTTGGTCCTTCGGCGCGGCGACGACAAGCACGTCCGTCGCCGCGGAGCAGTGGAGGGGGAGGCGGTCGGTCGGGCTGCTACGGCAGCTGGTGCACGACGAGCGGCATGACGGCCGCCGCGCCGGCCTCGCGCAGGAGCGCGCCGGCGACCGTGACGGTCCAGCCCGACCGGTAGGTGTCGGCCACCAGCAGGACCGGTCCGTGGACGTGGCGCAGCTGGTCCTCTGCGTCGGCGGCGAGCACGACGGACTGCTCGACGACCGCGACGTGTGCCCCGGACGCCAGGTCGGCGCCCGGCGGTGGACCGTCGCGCTCGATCAGCTCGAGCAGCGGCATCTTGCCGACCTGGGCGATCTCCTCGCAGAGCCGCTCGACCCGGCCGGGTGCGGCGGGGTCGGGAAGCGGCACGACGGCGACCGGCCGCTCCTTCCAGTGGCGCTTCCAGCGGACCAGCACCTGCACGACGCCCTTGACGACCTCGTCCGACCACGGCCCGTTGCCGCAGCGGGCCAGCTCGGCGGACCAGCCGGCGTCGTCGGCGAAGGCCAGCGCCCGGCCGTCGGTGCAGCCGACGATGGTGCCCTTGCGCGACACGCCGCCGGGCCAGCGCTTGCGGGCCTCGACCATGACGTCGGTGCCGCGCACGAACTGCTGGGCGGCGACGACCGTCTCCTGGGCGGGCCGTGCTCCGGGCGGGGGCAGCTCGCCCGTGCACACCGAGCAGCGGCCGCACGGCTGCGGCTCGGGGTCGTCGAGCGAGCGCTGCAGGAACTCCATGAGGCAGCCCCGGCCGTGCGCGTACTGGCGCATGACGTCGGCCTCGGCCTCCCGGACGTCCTTCAGCATCTCCCAGCGGGCGTCGTTGTAGGTCCACTCCTCGCCGGTCGCCACCCAGCCCTGGCCCTTGCGGGCGACGGCGCCGTCGACGGCAAGCAGCTTGAGCATCGACTCCAGCCGGCCGCGGCGCACGGCGGTCGCCCCCTCGAGCGCGACGACGGACTGGGGCTCGTCCTCCCGCAGCGCGGCCATCACCCGGTTGACCTGGACCGGGTCAGGGATGGACGCAGTGGCGAACCACGACCACAGCCGCTCGTCGGTCTCGGCGGGCAGGAGCACGGCGACGGCCCGGTCGATGGCACGGCCGGCGCGGCCGACCTGCTGGTAGTAGGCGACGGGGCTCGAGGGCGAGCCGACGTGGATGCAGAACGCCAGGTCGGGCTTGTCGTAGCCCATGCCGAGCGCCGAGGTGGCGACGACCGCCTTGAGCTCGTTGCGCCGGAGCTGCTCCTCGACGTGGGCCCGGGTGTCGGCGTGGAGGGCACCGGAGTAGGGCTCGACCGTGTGGCCCTGCGACGACAGGAACCCGGCGACCTTCTCGGTCTCGGCGACGGTGAGGCAGTAGACGATGCCGGAGCCCGGGAGCTGGCCGAGCGCGTCGGACACCCACGCGTACCGCTCGACGGCGTTCAGCCCCTGGACCACCGAGAGGTCGAGCGACGCCCGGGCCAGCGTGCCGCGCAGCGTGAGGGTGTCCTCGCCGAGCTGGCGGGCGACGTCCTCGGTGACGCGCTGGTTGGCCGTCGCCGTGGTGGCGAGGACCGGCGTCTGGCCGCCCAGCCGCAGGAGCGCGGCAGAGAGGCGCTGGTAGTCGGGCCGGAAGTCGAACCCCCAGTCGGAGATGCAGTGGGCCTCGTCGACCACCAGCAGCCCGCAGCGGGCCAGGAGCGTGTCGAGCTGGGACTCGAACCGAGGGTTGGCCAGCCGCTCCGGGGACACCAGCAGCACGTCGAGGCGGTCCTCCCGCAGCTGGTCCATGACCAGGTCCCAGTCGTCGATGTTGGACGAGTTGATGGTGGCGGCCGTCATGCCGGCCCGCTCGGCCGCCGCAACCTGGTCGCGCATGAGCGCCAGCAGGGGCGACACCACGAGCGTGCAGCCGGCGCCGCGCTCCCGGGTGGCCCGGGTGGCCGCCCAGTAGACGGCCGACTTGCCCCAGCCGGTCGCCTGGACGACCAGCACGCGGGCGCCGGGCTCGAGCAGCGCAGCGACCGCCGTGGTCTGGTCGTCACGGGGGACCGAGCCCGCCGGCGCCATGGCGTCGAGCACCGCCTGCAGGTGCCCGCGGGCCTCGTCGAAGTGCGGGAGCTCGGTACCGGTCACGGCGGGCATCCTTCCAGAGCCCGGCGACACGGCGTGGCGCCGGGGTCGGGGACCGCTCCCCGGCGGTCCGGGGGCCTCAGCGCAGGACGGTGACGACCAGGCCCGTGTAGAGCGCCATGATCGTGAACATCAGGGTGACCATCGCCAGCGTCTGGTTGCGGAACCCGATGTGCATCTCGGACCGCA
>CAIYXG010000215.1 GCA_903930035.1 uncultured Actinomycetes bacterium
CGTCCACCGCCGTCCACCGGGCCGCCGTGCGGCGCGACGGCCCGTGGCAGCCGGCCCTCAGGACCGCCAGTGCGACAGGTCGCGGCCGGTCAGCTGCTCGACCCGGGCGATGCTCGGCTCGAAGTACCCGGCCAGCTCGGTCCGGAACTGCGCCCCGAGCGGCGGCGGCGCACCCTTGCGGCGCAGGCGGGCCCGCAGCTTGCCCAGCTGCGCGGCCGCCGACGACGGGAGTGCCGACTTGACCGCAGGGGCGAGGCGGCCGACGGCCTGCGCGGCGGCGCGGCCGGAGCGCCGTGCCACGGACGAGCCGTTGTACCGGGTGCCCACGTCGAAGGGGAACGAGGGGTCCACGCCGACGAACGCGCAGAATGCGGCGAGGTAGGCCGCCGGACTCTCCTCGAGGTCGTCGTACAGGGACACCAGCACCTGCTCGCGGTCGAAGACGTCGAGGTAGCGGTCGACCTGCGGGCCGTAGTCGCTCAGCCGGAGCAGGTGCGTCCCCGTGGTGAACGGCGTCTCGGGCAGGCCCTGCTCGGCCTCGCACGCGACCCGGAAGGCGGTGCGGACCTGCTCGGCTGGACCGGTGTACGTGTAGAGGAAGTGCGAGTAGGCCCGCTCGACGGGGTGGCGCAGCACCATGGCGACCCGGGCGTCGGGGTTGGCGGCGTGGATCAGCTGCGGCGAGCGCTGCGCGTAGAGGTACAGCACCGAGACGTCGCCCGTGACCTGTCCCGGCGTCGCCGCGTCGAACAGGGCCCGGTAGCGGTCGGGGTCGCTCACCGACTTGGTGACGATGCGCTCGTCGTCGACCAGGGGCCGGGGGCCGCTGCCGGTGTCCTCGAACAGGAAGAAGCTGGGCTCCTTCACGGCACTGGTGCAGATGCCGGGGTGCTGCGCCAGGTAGTAGTGCAGCGAGGTCGTGCCGCACCGGGGTGCGCCGACTACCACGAAGTCAGGAAGTGCCGTCGGGGTCACAGGTCGAGGACGACGACCGGGCCAGCGGCCGGGAGCATCGCCCCCACAGTCTGCCAAAGGCCGCCGCGCCCGGGTGCCACCCTGGTGCCGGTCGTCGGCCGGCCGGGCCTGGGCCGGGGTGCGCGCCGGGCGACGTGGGAAGGGTGGGTCGGCCGTCGTCAGTACGGGAGCGTGTAGCTGTTCTCCAGCTCGTCCTGCAGCACCGTGGCCAGGTGGTCGCTCGTGTCGACCACGAGCTCCTCGTCCAGGACACGGGTGCGGTAGGTCCAGCCGTCGGGCAGGGCCAGCCGCTCGCCGAGCGACGGCAGCGCGTCGAGCGTGAGGGTGGGGTCGACCCCGATGCAGTACGCCTGCATGACGTAGGCCGTGCCGGCCGGGTCGACCAGCTCGAAGACGGGCTTGCCGGCGTCGAAGAAGAACACCGCGCCGCGGTTCACGTGGTTCTCGGTGTAGGGCGTGACGCCCGGCCGGTCGCCCATCTCGACCACGGCGATCCGGCGCGTGGTCAGCCCGCCGAAGTCCCGCAGCACCGGCTCGACGACGGCCACCTTGGTCCCGAGCCCGTCGAGCGTCCAGTGGCGCGGCCCGTTGAGCTTCACTGCCACGGCCCCCATCTCCTGGGCGATCGCGTCGGCGTCGAGCGCGTCCCACAGCTCGGGGGGACAGTCGTTCAGGAGCTGGGTCCCGTAGACCTCGGCCTGGAAGGTGCCGTCGCGGTGGAAGAGCGCAATCACTTCGCCGTAGCGGGTGTCGCGGTGGTCGGAGATGAGTCGTTCCGGGCTGGTGGGCATGAGGACTCCTTCTGTGGGTGCGGTGCGGCGGGCGCGGGGTCAGGCCGCCGGCGGGACGGTCGAGGCGGCGAGCTGGTCGATGAACGGGTCGAGCGTGACGACGAACGCGTCGCCGGCCCCGGCGGCGGCAGCGATCAGGTCGTCGAGCGGGCC
>CAIYXG010000216.1 GCA_903930035.1 uncultured Actinomycetes bacterium
GGGGAAGGCGGTCGTGGTGGTCAGGTCCAGGCGGAGCTCGACGCGGGTGTGGGCGCGGTTGGCGTGCTGGCCGCCGGGACCGCCGGACGGCGAGAACCGCTCCACGAGCTCGTGCACAGGCACCACGCGGCCGGGCCGCACCTCCAGGTCCTCGTCCGGTCCACCCACTCCCATTCCCCCATCTTCCCACCCCCCTCCCGAAATCTGGCTCCTGCTGGTCGCAGAACGACCACTTCCGTCCCCATTTCGGGGAGAGTGTCGGCCGTGAACGACGCCGATTCTCCTCCCGCCTCCTCGCCGGACCCGCTCGGTCGGCTCGAGCCCGCCGCCCGCGCCTACCTGGACCTGCTGCGCCGCTGCCTGACCCGCGAGGCGTTCCTGGACCAGGAGTGGTGGGACGTCCGCCTCGACGACTGGCCCGGCGGCCGCGACGCCGTGCAGCCGGTGCTGGCCGAGCACGGGTGGCGCCTGGTCCGGCGCGGGGACCCCGCCGCCCGTGACGAGGGCCGCGACTGGCCGCCGACCGCAGAGACGATGGTCGGGTCCAAGCGGCTGGACTGCGCGCTGCGGTGCTGCATCGACGCCGTGCTCGACGACGTGCCGGGCGACTTCATCGAGACCGGCGTGTGGCGCGGCGGCGTGACCATCCTCATGCGTGGCGTGCTGGCCGCGCTCGGCGACGAGGAGCGCAACGTCTGGGTAGCCGACTCGTTCGAGGGACTGCCGGTCCCGGACCCCGAGCGCTACCCGGCCGACGCCGGCCTCGACTGGTCCGACGTGGGGGTGCTCAAGGTGGGGGCCGACCAGGTCCGTGCCAACTTCGAGCGGTACGGGCTGCTCGACGACCGCGTGCGGTTCCTGGAGGGATGGTTCTGCGACACCCTGCCCGACGCGCCCGTGGAGCAGCTGGCCGTGCTCCGGCTTGACGGCGACCTGTACCAGTCGACGATGGACGCCCTCGTGGCGCTCGAGCCCAAGGTCTCCCGGGGCGGGTTCGTGGTGGTGGACGACTACGGCGGCTGGGCCAGCTGCCGTGCCGCGGTCGACGACTACCGGGCCGAGCGCGGGATCACCGACCCGATCGAGGCCGTCGACTGGACCGGTGTCGTCTGGCGCAAGACCTGACGGCCCGGTCCTCTTGCGCAGGCGCCACTGGGACCTGTCGTCCCGCGCACGCGCCACTGGCCCCTGTCGTCTAGCGCAAGCGCCAGTCGATGCGCCGCCCCGAGCTGAAGGCAGCCTGGCCCTCGGCGAGCGACTCGTCGGAGGTGCCGAGCGCCACCAGCCCCGCGCCCATCGAGAGTGCCTGGGTGCGGCCGAGCTCGCGTCCGGCCCAGATGGACCGCACGGTGCCCTCGACCGCCAGCGCCGGTGCCGACGCGATGGCGGACGCGCAGTGGTGGGCGACGGCCGCTAGCTCGGCGCCGGGGACGACCTCGGTCACGAGCCCGATGTCCATGGCCTTCTGCGCCGAGATGCGCTCGTGGTTGCCCATGAGCGACATGCGCATGAGCTCGCCGAACGGCATCCGGCCCAACAGCTGCAGCGGCTCGAACGTGGCGCACATGCCGTAGGTGACGTGCGGGTCGAAGAACGACGCGTGGTCGGCCGCGACGATGAACTCGACCTCGCCGAGCATGTAGAACGCGCCACCGCACGCCATGCCGTTGACGGCCGCGACCACGGGCTTCCACAGGTCGTTGGACTTGGGTCCCAGCCACTCGCCCGGGTCGTCGAAGTGGAACGGCGTCGCCCCGAAGCCGATGTACGGCTCGCCCCCCTGGTCGGGACCGGTCGGGCCGTCCTCGATCTGCTCCATCCGGTCGATGCCGGTGCAGAACGCCTTGTCGCCGGCGCCGGTCAGCACGATGCAGCGGACGTCGTCGTGGCGGCGCAGGAGCCGCCAGATGTCGCGGACCTCACGGAGCATCGTCAGGTTGAACGCGTTGTACTTGTCGGGGCGGTTCAGCGTGACCGTCGCCACGCCGTCGGCCTCGGTGTAGGTGACGGTCTCGTAGCTGACGTCGGCGGGTGATCCCACGGTGGCTCCTCCGGTCGTTGCCGCACCGGACGTGCGGCCGGCCGCCCCCGAAGGTAGCGGTCAGACCGGGGTGGCGAGCGCGGCGTCGGTGAGGTCGACGACCTCGTCGTGGTCCTCGGCGGAGCCCTCGGGCCGGGGCCGCTTGACGTCCCACACGACGTGGAGCTTCTCGAGGACCACGAGCACGTAGTAGGTCACGTCCACCTCCCACCACTTCAGGCCCTGCCGGCAGACGTAGGCCTTGTGGTGGTGGTTGTTGTGCCAGCCCTCGCCCATGGTCACCAGCGCGATGAACCAGTTGTTGCGGCTCGAGTCCTCGGTGTCCCAGCGGCGGCGCCCCCGCACGTGGGCGAGCGAGTTGACCAGGAACGTGCTGTGCCAGAGCAGGACGGTCGAGGCGACGAACCCGATGAGCAGGCCGGACCAGCCGCCGACCAGGAAGCAGACGAGGGCCAGGCCCCACACCGGCACCCAGTCGTACTTCGAGATCCACCGGATCTCCGGGAACTTGGCGAAGTCCTTCATGGTGCCCGCCTCGTCCTTGGTGTCCGGACCCAGGATCCACCCGCAGTGGCTCCACCAGAACCCCTTGCGCGGCGTGTGCGGGTCGCGCTCGGTGTCCGAGAACCGGTGGTGCAGGCGGTGGTGCCCGGCCCACCAGAGGGGACCCTTCTGCGAGGCGCTCGCCCCGCCCACCGCAAGGACGAGCTGGAAGGCGCGGCTGGTCTTGTAGGAGCGGTGCGAGAAGTAGCGGTGGTAGCCGGCGGTGATGAAGAACATCCGGCCCCAGTAGGTGACCGCCAGCAGGATCCACGCCGTCGTGGTGATGCCCGTGAAGATGGCGAGCAGCGGCACCAGGTGGAGGGCGAAGAACGGGACCGACGTTCGCATCTGGACCTTGCCGTGCGGCAGTCGTTCCTGCCGGGGCAGCTTGGTGGTCGTCACGTGGTCCGTCCTGTCGGTACGTCGGGGGCCCGCCCGACGGCCGCTCCCCCCGGGAGGGCCGGGCGTGAACCTAGACGCTGGGGACGGTCCGGCCCATTCACCGGCGCGGTGCGGGCCGGGACGCTCAATGGCCGCCGCAGCCGCCGCCGCAGCAGCCGCCGCCCGGTGCTGCCGCGACTGGGCCGGCCGCGCCCGCACGGAGCGAGTCGGTCGAGCCGGAGGTGTTGGCGAAGACCGACAGGAGCCGCCGGGCGCCCGGGTGGCCTGCCGGGCAGGTGGCCGGGTCGCCGGACTGCGCCATCGGCCGCTGCTCCTCGAAGGTGGTCTCGCAGGTGGGGCAGCGGAACTCGTAGGTCGGCATGGCGGCATCGTACCGACCGGCCGCCCCGGGGCACAGGGCGACCCGGTGCCGCCCGCCCGCGCCCGACTTCACCCCCCCCGCACCCCCGCACCCGACAAGGATGGCATTGTGACGTCCGTCACGAAGATGACTGAATTGTTACGAACTTGAGGCTGTTTCGTAATAGTGTCATCTCGTTGTCATCTTCTTGGCCGCCGTCGGCACCCGACGGCGCACCGCACGAAAGGGCGAGCCATGACCTCCAACTCCACTTCCGACCTGACGCGTCCCCGCACGAACGACGAGCGAGCCGACGTTGCGGGGGCCACCTCGGCCGACCGTCACCTGCGTCCCCCGAGTCCGACCTCTCCCAGCCCGAGCAGTCCTGGGGCACCGGCCACCCGACGCGGTGGCCGGCCCGGCCGTCGTCTTGGCGTGCTCGCCGGTGCCGTCGCCCTGCTCGTGACCCTCACGGGCTGCAACCTCCCGGTCTCGCAGTGGGTCCCGGACTTCAACAAGGACGGCAAGATCGACCAGACCGAGATCGACCGTCAGACCAAGGTGATCGCCGACTCGATGGCCAAGGGCCTCGAGACGCAGCGCCGCCAGACGCAGCTCCACCCCTTCCTGGTGTGCGTCCGCCGTCACGAGTCCGACCGCGGTGCCTACCCCCACGTGAACGGCTACGTGGCCCAGAACCCGCGCAGCAGCGCGTCGGGCGCCTACCAGTTCATCGACTCGAGCTGGCGCACGCTGTCGGCCCGCGCCGGCTACCCGGGCTACGCCCGTGCCAAGCAGGCGCCGTGGTTCGTCCAGGACGCGGTCGCCCTGCACACGTTCAAGAACGGTGGCCGCGGCCACTGGAACGGCACCGGCTGCTGAGGCTCCGGCCCGGAACCACTCCCTCCACGGCCGGGGGCCCCGCTGCGGCGGGGTCCCCGGCCGTGCCGCGTCCGGGGCGGTGGTCGTGGACCGTGCCGGGACGGGGGATGATGTGGGCATGAACGAGGGGGGACCGCTGCCGGGCAGCACCGACGCGCCGACGGCCGCGCTGGGCCCGGCGTGGTCGGCGCGGGGCCTGACGGCGGCGGAGGTGGCCGAGCGCCGCGCCGACGGCCGGGTCAACCGGGTCCCCGCCGGACCGGGCCGCACCACGGCCGAGATCGTGCGGGCCAACGTGCTGACGCCCATCAACGCCATCGTCGGCGTGCTGGTGGTGCTGGTGGTCGTGGCCAACGGCGTCGGGCCCGACATGCTCTTCGGACTGGTCATCGTGACCAACTCGCTCATCGGCATCGTCCAGGAACTGCGGGCGCGCGCCACGCTGGAGCAGCTGGCGGTGCTGACCGCCCCCCAGGTGGTGGCGCGGCGTGACGGCGTGGACGTGGACCTGGGCGTCGAGGACGTCGTCGCCGACGACCTGCTGGTGCTCGCCCCCGGGAGCCAGGTCGTGGTGGACGGCGAGGTGGTCGAGTCGGCCATGCTCGAGCTCAACGAGAGCCTGCTGACCGGCGAGAGCGACCCGCTCCAGAAGGACCCCGGCGCCACCGTGCTCTCCGGCAGCTTCGTGGCCGCCGGGTCCGGCACCTACCGGGCCACCAGGATCGGCGGCGACTCCTACGCCGCGTCGCTGGCCGCCGAGGTCAAGAAGTTCACGATGGTGCGCTCCGAGCTCCGCGACGGGGTCAACCGCATCCTCAAGGCGCTCATGGTGATCGTGCCGTTCGTGGCCGCCATCCTGCTGTGGCGGTCGCTGGCGGCCGGACTCAGCTTCGACGAGTCGCTCACCGGCATGGTGGCGGCCTCGGTCGCCATGGTCCCCGACGGCCTGGTGCTGCTCACCAGCGTGGCCTTCATGGCGGGCGTGGTCACGCTGGCCCGCAAGGGTGCGCTGCTCGAGGAGCTGGCGTCGGTCGAGCTGCTGGCCCGGGTCGACACGCTCTGCCTGGACAAGACCGGCACCATCACGACCGGCGACATCTCCTTCGCCGACCTGGAAGTGGTGGGCGGGACCTACGACGACGCGGCCGAGCGGCTCGCTGCGCTCGCGTCCTCCGACCCGTCGCCCAACGCGACGCTGGCCGCGATCGGCGTCGCCTTCCCGGTCCCGCCGGCGGGCTGGAGCGTCACGGCCACCGTGCCGTTCGCCAGCGCCCGCAAGTGGTCCGCCGCGAAGTTCGACGGCCCCGCCGGGCTGCCGGCGGTCTACATGGGCGCGCCCGAGTTCCTGCTGGCCACGGTCGCCGACGACGTGCGCGACCGGGTGATGGCCGCGGTCTCGCCCCACGCCGACGCAGGGCAGCGGGTCGTGCTGCTGGCCGCGGCCCCCGACCTGGCCGGCGAGGAGCTGCCCGCCGGCCTGGAGCCGCTCGCCGCCGTCCTGCTCGAGGACCAGATCCGCCCCGACGCCGGCGAGACGCTCCAGTTCTTCTCGGAGCAGGGCGTGGGCCTCAAGGTGATCTCGGGGGACAACCCGACCACCGTGACGGCCGTGGCCCGCCGGGCCGGCGTCCCGATGCCGGACGCCGACGACGGCGTCGACGCCCGCACGCTGCCCGAGGACCAGGACGAGCTGGCGGGCGTGGTCGCGGCGCACACGGTCTTCGGCCGGGTGACGCCCCAGCAGAAGCGGGCGATGGTGCAGGCCATCCAGTCCACCGGCGGCGTGGTCGGCATGACCGGCGACGGCGTCAACGACGTGCTGGCCCTGAAGGACGCCGACATGGGCATCGCCATGGGCGCCGGGTCGGGGGCCAGCCGGGCGGTCGCCCAGCTGGTGCTGATGGACAACCGGTTCGCCGCCCTGCCCGGCGTGCTGGCCGAGGCCCGGCGCGTGACCAACAGCGTCGAGCGGGCCGCCAACCTGTTCATCTACGGCACCGTCTACTCCGCGGTCATCTCGCTCTGCGTCGCGCTGGTCGGCGTGCAGTTCCCGTTCCTGCCGCGCCACCTCACCCTGGTGCGTTCGCTGTCGGTCGGCATCCCCGGCCTGTTCCTGGCGCTCGCCCCGGACCCCCGCCGGACCCGGCCGGGGTTCGTGGACCGCGTCGTGAAGTTCGCCCTGCCCGCCGGCGCCGTCGCCGCCGTCTCGGTGCTCGTCGTCTACTTCTGGTCCCGGTCGATCGGCGGGGTGAGCCTCACCCAGGAGCAGACGGCCGCCACGCTCACGCTGCTGGGGGTGGGCCTGCTGCTGCTGGTCCGGCTCACGGCGACCCTGCCGCCGTGGCGCTGGTACCTGGTGGGCGGCATGGCCGTCTGCGTGGCCGGCGCCATGGTCCTGCCGCCCGTCAAGGTCTTCTTCGCGCTCGACCTGCCGCCGTCGGCAGTGATGCTGGTCATCGCCGTGGTCGTGGCGGTCGCGGCGGTGGCGGTGCGGTTCGTGCCCGTGGGGGCCAACGACGACGCCTGACCGGAACAACGGGTCGCTGTTGTAGGTTGTGCGCCCTACGACGACCAACCCTGAGAGGGACCCCATGGCCTTTGAACTTCCCGCACTTCCGTACGCCCAGGACGCGCTCGCCCCGCACATCTCGGCCGAGACGCTCGAGTACCACTACGGCAAGCACCACCAGA
>CAIYXG010000217.1 GCA_903930035.1 uncultured Actinomycetes bacterium
GCCGACGAGACCCTGTGGCGGGCGGGCCTCGACCCGGCCCGGCCCGCCGGCGGCCTCGCCCCCGACGACGTGGCGGCACTGGCCCGGACGCTCCGGTCGACGGTCCGGGTGCTCACCCGCCGCGGCGGCTCCCACACCGGGGACCTCCAGGACCAGCGCCACCGGGCAGGGCACTGCCCGCGCTGCGGTGCCCCGCTGGACCGCCGCACCGTGGGCGGCCGCACCACCTATTCGTGCCCCGTCGAGCAGGGCTGAGGCACCGCGACCCGCCCGGGTGGGGGCGCTACCCTTCGCCCATGCCCGGACGACGTCGGTCCTCCTCTGCGCTGGTCGTCGTCGCGTCCGTCGTGGCGCTGCTCTGGGCCGCCGGTGCAGCCCCCGCCGGGGCCGGCTCGCCGACCACGACCGCCGCGCCGACCACCACCGCCGCCCCCTCGACGACGGCGGCCCCGACCACGGCTGCGCCGACGACGGCCCGTCCCACCACGACGCAGCGACCGACGACCACCACGCCCCGGACCACCGCACGGCCAGCCACCACGACCACGCCGCCCACGACGGCGCCGACCACGTCGAGCACGGACACGACCCTCCCGACCACCGAGACCACCGTCCCGACGACCACGACGACCGCGGCCCCGACGACCACGTCGCCGCCCGTGACGGTGGCACCGGCCGAGCGGGTCCGTGCCGACACCCCCGGGGACCGGGCCCAGCGCCGGCTCCAGCTGGTCATCTGGTCCCTGCTCGGCCTTGCCCTGCTCTCGCTCGTGTCGACCGTCGTGTTCTGGCGCCTGACCCGTCCGGCGCCGGAGGACGACGCGCCCGCCATGCGCTGGGCGGCGCCCGACGACGCCGCGGCGGTCGAGGGTGCTGCGGTCCTGGCCGGGGTCGCGGCGGCCGACGCCGGTACTCCGCTCGGTCCCGTGACCGAGCCCCACCCGGTCGTGACGGTGCCGCCGGACCCGTTCGCCGCGCCGCCTCCCACGCCGCCGGACCTGCCGTCCTTCCCGGGCTTCCCGGTGGGGGCCGCCGGCGTCGCTGCGCTGTCGGCCGACGTGGTCGTGCCCTCGGAGGTGCTCGACCCCTCGGCCGACTTCCAGGCCGAGGACGCCTCGGTGCCCCCTGGACCGGTCGGGACCGACCCGGGCCCGCCGTCCGTACCGGCCGAGGGCATGTGGGCGTCCGCCGGCTGGGGCGGGACGTCGCCGGCCCCTGCACCGGTCCCCGCGCCGGAGGCGCCGCCGGTCCCCGATCCGGGCCCGCCCGCCGACACCGAGCCGCCTCCTGCGCCACCGCAGGACGGCCCCACCCTGTTCGACGTCGAGGCACCGTTCGACGTCGGTGACGACCCCGTTCCGCAGTAGGTTCCGCGCATGGCCACGTTCGACCCCCAGGAGATGCTCGCCCGCTTCCGGGACCGGGCCGCGTCCGTGAAGCGGCGCCAGATCCCGCCCGTCGAGGGCGAGGCCCGCCGCGAGTTCATCCGGCAGGCCGAGCTGGACTTCCAGGACTTTGCGATGCTGGGGGCGGCAGAGGCCGAGCTCGACGACGGCGTGCTGACGCTCCGCATCGACCTGCGGCCGCCGGCCGAGCAGTAGCAGGAGCCGCAGTGGGGGAGCGGTCGTCCCCGTTCCGCCGGATCGGGCCGCGGCGGCCGTACGCTGTCGGGGTCGGTCCGCCAGACCCGGAGGCCGAGGAGGAACCGTGTCGCAGGACTTGTTCGACGGCCAGGACGTCACGAAGGTGGAGTGCCCGGTCTGCGGCGTCGCCTCGTGGGAGGGCGCCCCGACCTGTCTCGCGTGCGGCACGACCCTGCGGACGACGGCGGTCGCCGTGCCCGACGACCTCTGGACGTCGGACGACGACTCCCTCTTCGAGGACGTGGCCGAGGCGGAGCTGGTCCAGGACGGCGACGGCCTGTGGGACGAGGTGGCCGCCGCGTCGACGGACCCCGTCGGCACCTTCGGCACGGGCTCGACCGGCAGCCCGCTGTTCGCCGCGCCTGCGCCGTCGGCCGCCGAGACGGCTGCGGCCGACCCTGGGCTGTGGGAGCAGGTCGACGACGAGGTCGAGGACCTTGCCCCCGCCGCCCCCGTCGACGGCGCCGACCCGCACGGCCTGGGTGCGGCGGTGGGGCGGCTCGACCCGGCGGTCGTGGAGCGGGCGGTGGTGCCCCTCGCCGTCTGCTCGGTCCTGCTGGACGACGACGAGGTCGTCGCCGCCGCGCTGATCGGCGACATGCTCGGCCAGCCCGCGGCGATGGTGCTGACCGGCCGCCGCGTCCTGGTGGCCAACGGCCGGCGCTGGCGGCCCGTGGTCGACTCGTTCCCCCTCGGCCCCGGGCTGGGGGTCCGTGGACGCCACGACGGCGGTGTCGCGGCGGTGACCCTGCTGGACGACGAGCGGCTGGTGACGGTCGACGGCGTCGGCGACGTGGCGGCAGCCACCCGGTTCGCCGACCTGGTCCGGGCCCGGTCGGGCGCCTGACCCGGCTTTCCAACCCCGGGGGCCCTCCTGCTACGGTGTCCCCCGTCCTGCGGACGTAGCTCAGTTGGTAGAGCGCAACCTTGCCAAGGTTGAGGTCGCCGGTTCGA
>CAIYXG010000218.1 GCA_903930035.1 uncultured Actinomycetes bacterium
GCAGAGATCGACTGGGCAAACTCCTCCGTGCGCCCGGCGAGCAGCGCGGCTGCCCGGTCCAGGACCTCGGCCCGCGCGGACGGGTGGAGCGCGCCGGCGCGGTGCCGGGCCAGCGCCACGGCGACGGCCCGGTCGATGTCCGCGGTCGTGCAGGTCGGGACCGCGCCGACCGGTCGGCCGTCGTAGGGCGAGCAGACCTCGCTCGCCTCGTCGGCGACGACGTCGGCTCCGTCGATCAGGGCAGGAGTGAGGTCAGCCATGTGCCGACCCTACCGGTGGGCGCCCTAGCGTGGCGCCGTGCCCGTGCTGCTGAGTGCCACCCGCCCGGCCTTCGAGGCGCCGTGGTGGGCCTGGGCCGGGTTCGGGGCGGGGGTGGTGGCCCTGCTGCTCCTGGACCTCACCGTGCTCCACCGCCGGCACACGGTCGTGCCGCTCCGCCGGGCTGCGGCGGAGTCGGCGGTGTGGGTCGCGCTCGGGCTGTCGTTCTCGCTCGTGGTCCTGCGGCTGGGCGGCTCGGCCGCGGCGGGGGAGTACCTCTCCAGCTACCTGCTCGAGAAGAGCCTCTCGGTGGACAACGTGGTCGTCTGGGCCGTGATCCTGTCGTGGTTCGGGGTCGAGCGGCGGTACCAGCACCGTGTCCTGTTCTGGGGCGTCTTCGGCGCGATCGTGCTCCGGGGTGCGTTCGTGGTGGCGGGCGCGGCGCTCCTCGGCCGGTTCCAGTGGATCGGCTACCTGTTCGGTGCGGTGCTGCTCTACACGGCCCTGCAGATGTTCCGGAACGACGGTGGCGGGTTCGACCCGTCGACGTCGCGGCTCGTCCGGTGGCTCTCGGGTGCGGTCCCCGTCGACGACGGGCCGGTCGACGGCCGGTTCGTCCGGAAGGTCGACGGCCGTCGCGTCGCCTCGGTCCTGCTGCTGGTCCTGGTCGTGGTGGAGCTGACCGACGTGCTGTTCGCCGTCGACTCGGTCCCTGCCGTGCTGGCGGTGACGCGCAGCCCGTTCGTGGCGCTCACCTCGAACGTGATGGCCGTCCTGGGCCTGCGGGCCCTGTACTTCGTCCTCGCCGACGTGCGGGACCGTTTCCACTACCTGGAGGAGGGGATCGCCGTCGTCCTGGCCCTGGTCGGCCTGTCGGTCGTCCTCGAGCTCGGCGTCCCGGGCCTCGGTGCGGTGGAGGTGCCCCGGTGGGCGACGCTCGTGACGATCGTGGTGGTGCTGGGCACCGCCGGGGCACTCTCGTGGCTGCGGCCGCCGGAGCGGCCCGAGGACGCGGCGTCCTAGTCCCGGCCCCTCAGCCGACGATCTCGGCGTCGACCACGTCGTCGTCGGGGTCGTCACCCGGGTCCCGGTCGGCCCGGGCCGGCGGGTCGTCGTCGAGGAGGACCGTGTCGTCGTCGACGTACTCGGCCACCCGGCCGTCGGGCGGGGGAGTGCGGGTGAAGTACTCCCGGGCGGCCCGGCCCACGGCGAGCACGAGTGCGGCGTTGCCGGCGGCGCCGACGCCGGCGCCCACGCCGTAGGGGAGCAGCGCGGCCAGGCCCCAGGGGGACCCGGAGCGTGCGGCCTTGGCGACGAACGCCTTCTTGGACGACGCCGGGACCTTGGCCAGCAGCCGGGTGCTGCCCCGGGCGCCCCACCGGGCGGCCAGGCCGCTCAGTCCCACTGCGGCACTGTCGGCCATGCCCATGACGGCGACCAGCCAGAGCTTCCGCTCCTCGACGGTGGCGTCGCCGTGGCCGTAGAGCAAACCGATCGCCATGACCATCTCCCCGAGCCGGTTGGCGTTGAAGGCGGCGTCGGTCCCCACGGCGGCGGCCGCCAAGGTGATCCCGGCGACGGGGGAGGCGGCGGCACCGCCGGTCATGGCGCCACCGATCGCCATCTCCTTCGCGGTCTGGCGCACCACACGGGACACCAGCTCGTCCGGCGAGGCCCCCGGGTGCGCGGCACGGAGCTGCCGCACGGTCTCCTGGGCGTCGGCGAACGCACTCTCGACGACACGGTCCATCCCGGGGATCAGGGGGTCCTTGCGAGCCACGGGGTCAGGGTACCCGTGAGGTCCGACGGCACCGACGGCACGCACCCGGACGCGGGCCGGCGCCCTGAGAAGCCCTCAGGGCGCCGGTCCGGTCGTGCTGGCGGGGGAGCGGGCCTAGTCCTCCGACAGGCCGGCGTCGGGACGCTGGGCCTTCTGGCGGCGCTGCTGGGTCCGGCGCTTCCAGAACGGCTGCTTCCAGTGCTTCACCCGACGCTCGGGGTCGCCGTCGGCGTGGGGCGCCGGCGGCTCGTGCTCGTCGGTGTAGCCGTGCGTGTGGTGCGGGGTGTCGAGGACCAGGTCGTCGGTGTCACCCTCGAGCGTGGCGACGTGGAGCGACTGGTGGACGGTCCGACGGACCTTCCGGTGCTCGGCCTTGCGGACCTCACGGTCCTCGGGGACTGACTTCCCGTTCCGAGAACGATGACGGTTGGACATCGGCACCTCCAGTTGTCGGCGCCACCAGCTGGTGGCGTGGATTCATCTCACACCCAGTGTGCCGGGTCCGCAACCCCCTCCGACGGGTCGTTCGGCACGTCCTGGGCCGGTCGCCGGCCGTCCGACCATAACGGACATAATCAGGATTTCCGGCGCACAGGGGCTGCCGACGTGGTCCCGGGGAAGTACCCGCTCAGCGTGCCGGCCAGGCCTCGAACCGCCGCCCGTCGAGGCCGTCGTCCTCGCCCGGGACGCCGTCGCGCTCGGACGCCAGCTGCAGGTCGGACCGTGCAGTGTGCCCGGGCAGGTAGTCGGCGGCGAACATCGCCGCAACCGTGACCAGGACCACCAGGACCGCCCGGCCGACCGGCCCGAACGCCACCGGGACCGCCAGGTACGTGGGCCAGCTGACGAAGAGCACCATGCCGGCACGCCGGCCGAACCACGCCACCGGGACCAGCTCCAGGAACGACTTGAAGGACCCGGTCGTCACGGCACCGGCGATCACGACCACCGAGCAGGCGCCGGCCAGCAGCAGCCCGCCGCGGGACCAGAACACCGAGGTCGGGGCAAAGGCCACGCCGATCACCACCAGGACCAGCACGGCGACCGGCCACAGCCGCAGCACCCACATGCGCAGCTCCGGACGACGCGGACCGCGCAGGCCCCGGCGGCGCCAGAACCAGGCCAGCGAGGCACCCATGACGAACTCCCCCAGCCGCGCCGCCGTGTTGAGCTGGGTCGGCAGCGGCGAGCCGCGCTCGAGCCACTGGACGCCGACGCTGCAGGCCATGAGCACCCCGAGCGCGACCGGCATGGCGAAGCGCCAGCCACGACGGTGGAGGACGAACACCCCGGCATAGACGAACGACCACAGGAGCACGAGCTGCTCGACGACGGACGTGATCCACAGGATCGCCAGCGGGCAGCTGGGGCCCTCGGCCAGGCGCAGCGGCGAGCTCAGCCGCCACCAGTTGTTGACCATCAGCAGCGACGACAGCGTCTCGCCCGGGATGTCGCGCTGCTGGGTCACCGACCAGACGCCGCCGACCGACAGCACCAGCACGCCCGAGAGGGTGAGCAGGGCGACCGGCCCCCACCGGGCCACCCGGCGGACCCACATGCCGCCCAGGTCGACCTGGCCGGTCCGGCGGGACTCCCCCGCCATGTGCGCCGTGACGACGTAGCCGACCAGCACGAACAGCATCGAGGTTGCGGTCGGGCTGCCCGGGAACCCCGCTCCGGCGACGATGCCGAGCAGCAGTCCGAGCATCGTCAGGCCGCGCAGGCCGTCGACCGAGGCCGAGTAGGTGGGGTACGGCAGGTCCTTCGCGGTCTCCACGAAGATCATTCTGCCGGTGACCGGCAGCGTGACGGTGCCCGAGTCACCTGCACTCAGGGCC
>CAIYXG010000219.1 GCA_903930035.1 uncultured Actinomycetes bacterium
GGGCGCCGACGTCGAGGACCTCCGGGCCACACCGGAGGGTCGGGCGACGGGCACCGTGCTCGAGGCGCACCTCGACGTGGGCCGCGGCCCGGTCGCCACGGTGCTCGTGGAGCGAGGCACCCTGCGGGTCGGGGACCCGATGGTCGCCGGCCCGGCCTGGGGCCGCGTCCGGGCGCTCATCAACGACCACGGCGAGCAGATCAAGGAGGCCCCGCCCTCCACGCCGGTGCAGGTCCTGGGCCTCTCTGACGTGGCGCTCGCCGGCGACGAGTTCGTGGTGGCGCCCGACGAGCGGACCGCCCGGGCCGTGGCCGACACCCGCGAGCGGTGGCGGCGCGAGGCCGGCCGTGCCCGGGACGCCTCGGTCATGTCGCACGGCGCCCGCCTCGAGGACATCTTCGCCCAGATCCAGGCGGGGGAGCAGGCGCTCCTCAACCTGATCGTGAAGGCCGACGTGCAGGGCTCGCTCGAGGCAGTGACCGAGAGCCTCCGCAAGCTCGAGCGCCCCGAGGTCAAGGTGGGCTTCGTCCTCCGCGGCGTCGGTGGCGTCACCGAGTCCGACATCCAGCTGGCCGCCACCTCGTCGGCGACCATCATCGGCTTCAACGTGCGTCCGGGCCGCCAGGCCCGCGAGATGGCGCTGGCCGAGGGCGTCGAGATCCGGACCTACGAGATCATCTACAAGCTCCTCGAGGACATCGAGGCCGCCATGGTCGGCATGCTCGAGCCGGAGTTCGAGGAGGTCGTCACCGGCGAGGCCGAGGTCCGAGAGGTCTTCAAGGTCCCGCGGGTCGGCTCCGTGGCGGGCTGCATGGTCCAGTCGGGCGAGATCGCCCGCGGCTCCAAGGTCCGCTTCCTCCGGGACGGCACGATCATCTGGAAGGGCGAGATCTCCTCGCTCCGCCGGTTCAAGGAGGACGTCGCCAGCGTGGCCAGCGGGTTCGAGTGCGGCATCGGCCTCTCGGACTTCCAGGACCTCAAGCAGGGCGACATCATCGAGACCTACGACCTGCGCGAGATCCCCCGCACCTAGGTCGGTTCCCACGTCGCTGACGGCCGTCGTACCTCCGGGTGCGGCGGCCGTGCCGCGTCACGGAGGCCCCGGACGCGGCACGGCCCGCCGCAGTGCGGCGGGCCGTCCTCGGAACGCTCCGGTGCGGGTGGCTCAGGCGATGGTGAGCGCCGCGCTGGCCGTGGCCACGCAGCCGACCGTGTTGGCCTGCACCGTGTACTCGCCGGGGGTCTGGCCAGCGTCGATGGTCACGGCCTGTGCCCAGGTGCCGTTGCCGGCGACCGTGGCCGAGCCGGGAATCGCCGTCACGGCGCCGCTGCCGGTCTTGACCAGCTTGAGCTCCACCGAGAGGCCGGCCGGGCCGTTGCCCGAGACCGTGATGGTGTCGCCGGGGAACGCCGGGTTGTCGCTGACCACCAGGCCGGTCGGGGTGTAGCCGCCGCAGCCCGGGATGGTCGTGGTCGACGACGTCGGCGCCGTCGACGCGGTCGTGCTGGTCGACGCGGTCGTGGTGGTGACCGGGCCCGGGCCGGGGCCACAGGCCATCACGATCATGCCGACGGCGACCACCGTCAGGGCGAGTAGCGACTGCTTCGTGGTTGCTCGACGCGTGGTCTGGTTCACCGGTTTCCCCCGAGGTTGTGCAGGGAGGCCCTTCGGCCCACCCCGACGCTGCGTAACTCGAGGGCCATGTTCCAACAGCGGGGGCCAGATGTCCAGACTTCGTCGGCAACGGGGGCAAAAAACTTCAGCCCGCACGGTGGTGGCCCGGCCACGCTCCGTCAGGGGGCGTGGCCGGTCACCCGGCGCGGCGGTCGGGGTCGGCCGGCACGACGTCCGGCGTCACCTGCACGAGCTGGTCCCGGGCGGGGTCGAGCCGCACCCGGGCCTGCCGCTGGCCGCCGTCCACCGTCGTGCGGTCGGCCCGCACCGTCAGCCGGGCGCGGTCCGGGCCGACCGTCGGCTGTCCGACCCACTGGAGGAGGTAGGGCACCCGGGCCCCCAGCGTGCCGAGCAGGTTCAGCTGCACCGTGCGCGTGGTCCCGGGCGCAAGGTCGACGAACAGGCAGTGCCGGTCCACCCCGCGGAGCTCGGGGAGCGAGCCCACGCCGGTGCGCTCGCCGTCGAGGAAGGCGTTGCGCACCTTGAGCGGGCTCAGGACGCAGAGCTGGGTGCGGTTGGTCCCGTTGGGGGTGCCCGCCGGCCCGTTGAGCACGACGTCGGGCAGGCCGGCGTCGGGTGCCGTGTTGGCGAGCTCGACCGTGAGCACGCCCCTGGTCTCGCCGGTGGCCACGTTCCACGCCACCTCGTAGTCCACCGAGCGCCGCAGGTAGGCGTCGATCTTCGACGGGTTGGCGTTGCGGGTCACCACGGCGAGCAGGTCCCCGGCCCCGGGTCGCTCGACGCGGCCGACGAGGCCGGTGCGGGCGAGCAGCGTGTCGTCCTCGGGGTGGAGCGACGCCAGCTGGAGGTGGCCGCCGGCGACCACCGGGCCGAACACCTTGCCGAGGTTGCCGGGGTTGGGGAGCTGCGAGGTCGTGAACGAGGTGAGCGCGTCCCGGATCACCTCGCCGAGCGGGTCGCCGTCCTGGCCGGTCTGGCGGATCTCGGCGAACTGCGTCGTGGTCAGGTACTCCTCGGCGTTCTCCGGCGTGAGCCGTGTCGAGGTGCCCGGCACCGTCACGGGGCCCGTGAGCTCCAGCAGCGCCGCGAAGGCGGTCGGGTCGGCGTAGGCCACCCCGTCGACCTGCTGCCCGCCGTTGACCTGTGGCCAGACCTCGGCCGCGAGCCGGGCGACGGTCGGCAGGTCGGGCGAGCCGCCCCAGTTCTGGGGGTAGAGGTCAGGCTGCAGGTCGACGAGCGACTGGGGGTAGGCGCCCGAGGTCAGCGTCGGCCGCGGGAACGTGTTGGGCGTGTAGAGGTCGTAGGGCTGGCCCACCCGGCGCACGTCGATCGTGCCGTTGCTGGCCACGACCTCGGCCCAGTTGCCGATGTGGCCGCCGATGTCGCGGGCCTCGGCCGGGTTGCCGAGCAGCACGATGTACCGCCGCTCGCCGTCGGCGCCGAGCA
>CAIYXG010000220.1 GCA_903930035.1 uncultured Actinomycetes bacterium
CGGTCGGGTTCGGCCCTGACTGCCTGGTCGCCAACGCCGAGACCGCCGACGTCTTCCTGCTCGCCGACGGCCTGGGCACCGGCGGTGCCTACCTGGTGCCCGCCGGCGCCGAGCGGGTCGTGCCGCTCGCCTCGGTCGACGGCACCCGCGACGTCGCCCGGGTCACGTGGGAGCCCGGGGCCGGCCAGCCCGCCGGCTCGGCCCAGGACCTCCTGGACCGCGCCGCCCTCGGTGCCGCCGCCCTGCTCGTGGGGCTGGGCCGGACGATGGTCGAGATGACCGTCGGCTACGCGTCCGAGCGCCAGCAGTTCGGGGTGCCGATCGGCTCCTTCCAGGCGGTGAAGCACCATCTGGCCAACGCCTCGATGGGCGTCGAGTTCGCCGAGCCGCTCGTGCTGCGTGCCGCCAACTCGTTGGCGAACGGCGACCCCGACGCCTCGGTGCACGTCTCGATGGCCAAGGCCAAGGCGTCCGACGCGGCCAAGGCCGTGGCGGCCACGGCGCTCCAGTGCCACGGCGGCATCGGCTACACGGTCGAGTACGACCTGCACCTCTACATGAAGCGGGCCTGGGCGCTCGCGGTCGAGGCCGGCGACGCCGAGTTCCACCGCACCCGCGTGCGGTCCTTCCTGCTCGGCTGAGGCCCTCGCCGGCCGCCGGGGTGTCACACCCCGCTGACAGGGTGAGGACTGCGGGGGAGGGCCCCGGCAACCGGTCGGCGTGCTCCTCGCGCAGAGAGGAGCACACCATGTCCGAGTTCGTCCCCACTCCGAACGACCTGTCCCTCACGGGGGAGGCCGCAGGGCTCCCGCTCCTGTCGGAGGCCTACGCCGCCGCCCTCACGTACGCCGTGACCGCCCACGCGCACCACCGCCGCAAGGGCACCGAGACCCGCCGCCCGGGCGGCCCCGGCGCGGCGGACGGCGTGCCGTACGTGACGCACCTGCTGGAGACCTCGGCGCTGGTCCTCGAGGCCGGCGGCGACGAGGAGGCCGCGATCGCCGCCCTCCTCCACGACGTGGTGGAGGACCAGGGCGGCCTGGCGCGGGCGGCCGACGTCCGCGACGTCTTCGGCGACCTGGTCGCCGACGTCGTGCTGGAGTGCAGCGACTCCGTCGACCCCGACGACAAGCTGGCCGACCACTGGTTCGACCGGAAGCGGGCGCACGTCCGCCACGTCGAGCACGCAGACTTCCGGACGCTGCTGGTGCTCGCGGCCGACAAGGTCTCCAACGCCCGGGCCATCGTCGCCGACGTGCGCTCCCAGACCCACGTCGAGGGCGGGGCCGGCGTGTTCTCCCACTTCCGGCCGTACGCCGACTCGGTGGGCGAGGGCAAGGGGCGGGCCACCCCGCCCCGGTCGACCGACCCCTTCTACCGGCTCACGGGCGGCACGGTGCCGGCCGTGCGGGACGACGCGATCCGCTACTCGGCCGCCTGCACGCTCTGGTACTACAAGAGCGTCCTCGAGGCGCTCGAGCGTCGCGCCGAGCTGTCCAGGTACGCACCGCTGATCCGGCTGACGCAGGTGCTCGAGTTCGCAGTGATCGAGCTGGCCGTCGTCGTCCAGGCGCTCGGCGTGAAGCTGAAGCAGGTGGACCGGCAGGTCCGCCACGACGCCCAGCACGGCTGGACCGACCCGGTCCCGGCCGCCTGACGGCCCGGTCCGCCGCCCCGGCTAGAGGTAGCCGGGGTGGTCGGCCTCGGGCAGCGTGTAGTCGTCCGACTTCGACTCCTGGAACTTCTGCTCGCCGCCGAACTGCTGGTGCAGCTGCGGCCCGAAGAAGTCGGACGCCGAGGCGATGGTGCGGAGCGAGTTGGCGAACTCCTCGGCGTCCATCGACGTGCCCAGGTGCTCGTGCTCGAAGAGGACCGTGCCGTGCACCACGAACGCCCGCAGGAACGCCATGCGGGCGTTGATGTCGTTGAGGGCCTCGTGCAGCGCCGGCGTGGGGTCGAGGCCCACCAGCACGGTGGAGTAGACCCGCACGATGGCGGGGTCGTTGCCGTCGACCCGCGCCCAGAAGCGTGCGCCGCCCAGCTCGACCGCGTAGTCGCCCTCGTGGTCGGGGACGGCCTTGTCGACGCCCGTGAGCTGCTCGATCACCGACTCCAGGTACGCACTGACCATCTGGTGGTTGGACGCCATGGCCGGACTCTACGGGCCGGGCCGGGCGCCCCCGGTCACCGGACGGGGTCGTCGGGGTGGGGGAAGCCCAGCAGCAGCGCCAGGTCGGCGGGCAGGTCGTCGGTGTGCGTCCAGTCGCCCAGGTCCACGCCGAACAGCGCGGTGGGGAGCTCCAGGTCGCGCACCGGCGCCGCGGTCCAGGCGACCCCGAACCCC
>CAIYXG010000221.1 GCA_903930035.1 uncultured Actinomycetes bacterium
AGGAAGAGCCCCGCGGCCTGCGCCCCCAGGTGGCCCATGACGCCGGCGGTGACCGCGTCGAGGATCTCCTTGGTCGGCCGCCGGACCGAGATCGCCCGCTGGATCCGCTCCAGCTGGTTCATGATCGCCGTGCGTGCCTGCAGCTCGGTCAGGAGGCGGGCGACCTCCGAGGCCTGCTGCTCCGAGAGCTCGCGGGCGGCACGCTCCGCCTCGACCGCGTCCACGAGCCGCAGGCTGAGCGTCATGGACCGGGCCATGGCCCGGAACAGGGCCTTCTCCTCGGCGTCGAACCGGTGGTGGAAGCGCCCGATCGTCAGGACCGACTGGTGGTCGAGGGGGGACCACAGCAGCGACAGGGCCTCGCCGTCGATGCGCACGTGGTCGGGCCGGTCCTCGAGGGAGGCGGCCAGGTTCTCGAGGTCGCCGGGGCAGAGCCCGATCGCCCGCTGCACGTTGCCGTCCTGGTCCAGGACGACGGCGACCTCGGCGTCGAAGGCCTCGGCCGCCCGGTCCACCGCCAGGCGCAGCACGTCCTGGTTCCCGTCGGGGGAGAACACCGAGAGGAACTCGGCGAGCGTGTGGAGGGACCAGGAGGTGTCGTGCACGGGAGCGGGGAGGGGGTCAGCCCAGGGCGAGCGCGACCAGGGTCTGGTTGTGGAAGCCGCCGGCGCCACGCGTCCGGGCGATCTCCCCGTAGGTGTAGAAGCCGGCGACCGGGGCGGTGCCGGCGTGGACCCGCATGCGGGCCACCTCGGCCTGGTCGCCGTCGTCGCTGAGCACCGAGCGCCGGGCGATGCAGTCGAACACCATGAGGCCGAGCGGGTCGGCGCCGCCGAGGGCCTCGATGGCCTCGGTGCACGCGTCGTCGGTCGCGCCGAGGATGGTGTCGGCGTCACCGGTCATGGTCCACGCCAGCCCGCCGGCGGGCACCTCGGCGATGCACTGGATGGTGCGCTGCTCGAAGTCGGCGCCGCCGACGTAGCGGATCTCCATGCGGTCCCGGCGACGGATGCCGAGGGGCCGGGTGACGGCGAAGTCGATGAAGGCGTCGAGGTCGTTGCGGACCTCGTCCGGCGCGTTGAACCGGTCCAGGTAGACGTCGAGGGCCGGCTGGTCGTCGAGCGAGGAGACGGTGACCCCCTGCGACCCGGTCACGAGCATCGACTCGCCCACCGGCTCCCACCCGTGGCGCACGCCGATGCCGATCGGCCGGTCCGAGGAGATGGCGGCGGCCACCACGGCGCCGCGGTGGACCTGGCCGCCGAAGATCTGGAAGGTCTGCTCCATGTCCAGGTCGTCGCCGGCGCAGCCGCCCACCAGCGGGATGCTGGCGCCGGCCTGTTCGTAGGCGCCCCGCACGACCTCCATCTGGTCGCCGACCAGGCCGTCGGCGAGGAGCAGCAGGACCGTGTGGGCCCGCCGCTCGACGTCGTTGGCGCAGGAGGCGGCCGTGAACGCCGCGTCGCGGAGCGAGACGGTCGTCAGGTCGGCGTCGGGGTCCTGGGCCTCGTCGCTGATGCCGAGCCCGGTGGTCACGGCGAACCCCTCGCCGCCGAGCGCCATCACCACGACCGACGAGTCGGCAGGGCCGTCGGTGAACACCTCGCCCGCCGTGGAGGCCCCCACCACCGGCGCGGCGCCGGACGCCTCGTCGACGGTCCTGGCCACGACCGCCAGGTCGTGCCCCTTGGAGACGAAGACCACCACGAGCTGGGCCTCGGCGCCCTGGAGCGCGCCCTGGGTCGCCTCGGCCGCGGCCGCGGCGGAGTCGGTGGCCGTCGAGTGGCCCACCCGGACCCAGGCGTCGGGTCCCTGTCCTGCTGTCGTCATGTGTCTCGCCCTCGGTCGTGGACCGCCCGTCGCAGTCCGGGTCCTATCGGCACGCGGTCCGAGAACCTGAACGTTCGCCGCCCGAACGATCTTCGGCAACTCGGACGCCGTCCGGGGGGCCGGTGGTACGTTCGCCGGATGACCGACTGCTTCGACGTCCGCATCGAGGACCACGTCGCGCACATCTCGCTGTGCCGGCCCGACGCCCTCAACACGATGGTCCCGGAGTTCTGGAACGACCTGCCCCGGATCGTCCGTGACATCGACGAGCACGCCCGGGCCCGGGTGATCGTGCTGTCGTCCACGGGCAAGCACTTCTGCGCCGGGATGGACCTCTCGGTCTTCGCGGGCGAGGGCCTGTCCGACGGCGGCGCGCAGGAGCAGGGCCGCCGCCGCGCCCACCTGTGGATGCTGGTCCAGAAGCTCCAGGACTCCTTCACGGCCTTCGAGCAGGCCCGCATGCCCGTGCTGGCCGCCGTGCAGGGCGGCTGCATCGGCGGTGCGGTCGACATGGTCACCGCGGCCGACCTGCGGTACTGCACCGAGGACGCGTTCTTCTGCGTGCAGGAGATCAACCTGGGCATGACTGCCGACGTCGGCACCCTCCAGCGGCTGCCCCGGCTGATCCCCGAGGGCATCGCACGGGAGTACGCCTACACCGGCGCCCGCATGCCCGCGTCCGAGGCGCTGCAGTACGGCCTGGTGAACCGCGTCTTCCCCGACCACGACGCGCTGCTCGAGGGTGTCCTGGGCGTGGCCCGGCAGATCGCCACCCGCTCGCCGCTCGCGATCTGGGGGACCAAGGAGATGGTCAACTACACCCGGGACCACTCGGTGGCCGACTCGCTCCGCTACATGGCGGGCTGGCAGTCGGGCATGTTCCAGCCGGCCGACATGATGGAGGAGATGGTCGCCAAGGGAGAGGGCCGGGACCCCAGGTTCGAGGAGCTCCCGACCCGCCCCGCCGGTCTGGGCTGAGGACCCGGTCCGCCCGGCCGACGCCGTCAGACCTGGCCGCGGCCGCGCTCGGTCGTGGCCCGCCGGCGGGCGTCCAGGTCGCCGTGGTCGGCCCCGGCCTCCCACTCGGCACTGACGCGCCACTCGTTGCGCTGGGCGTCGTGGCCGGTCATCTGGACGTTCTCCCGGTAGGTGGCCAGGAGGCGCCGCACGCCGGGCTGGTCGTTGCCGGAGATCTCCCCGGCCAGCTCCAGGCAGCGGGGGAGCAGGTCCTCGTGGGCCACGACCTCGTTGACCAGGCCCCACTCGAGCGCCGTCGCCGCGTCGACGAAGTTGCCGGTGAGCGACATCTGCCGGGCGCGCCGCGTCCCGACCGCCTGGGGCAGCAGGACCGACATCCCCCAGCCGGGCTGCACGCCCACCCGCGCGTGGGTGTCGGCGAACCGGGCCCGGTCCGACGCCACCAGGAAGTCGCACCCCAGCGCCAGCTCGAGGCCGCCGGTCACGGCCACGCCGTTCACGGCACCGACGAGCGGCTTGGTCATCTCGGGCCACGGCCGCCGGAGCTCGCTGCCGCCCTCGAAGCCGCCGGAGAGCACGGTGGGGTCGTCCGCCAGCTCGCGCAGGTCGAGCCCGGCGCAGAACGCCGGGTCGCTGCCCGTCACCACCACGACGTCCACGTCCGGGTCGGCCTCGGCGGCCGCCATGGCGTCGTAGAGCGCGCGCCGCAGCGCCCGGTCCAGCGCGTTGCGGGCCCCGGGACGGTGCAGCCGCACCACCTCGGTCCGGCCGTGGCGCGACGTCACCAGCACCTCGTCGTCCACGGCTCAGCCCTCCGTGCCCAGCGGGGGCTGGTCCTGCGGGGGCAGGAAGTCGAACCGCAGGTCGCCCAGCCGCACCAGGACCGACGAGATCCACCCGCCCATCGCCGAGAAGTGCTCGTCGAGGATCGACCCGTCCGCGAGCGCCGACTCGTCGAGCTCGTAGCTGCCCTCGTACGACACCTCGATCGCGTGCTCGGCCTCGGTCAGGTCGTCGTTGGACACCGTCTCGACGGTCGGGCCGGACCGCACGAGGTGCTCGGCGCCGATGCTCGGGCTCTCGGTGGGCAGTACGGCCAGGACCGTGCGGGGGTCGGGCGCGTCGACGAGCCGCTGGATGCGCAGGACGACCTCGATGTCGATCCGGGGCGGTTCGGCACCCAGCTCGCCGTCGAGGTACCAGGAGCGGTAGGCCGTCTGCGACCAGGTCGGCCAGTCGAGCGTCAGGTCGGCGCGGACACGCGGGGGCAGCCCCTCGCCGGGGAGCCCGTACGACGTCTCCCACGTGACGTCGCCGAGCAGGACGTCGACCTGGAAGCGCTCCTCGAAGGCCTGTCGCTCGAGCATCGCCTGCTCGAGCGCGTCGCGCAGTGCGCCGATGGCGTCGGTGAAGACGTGGTCGAGCACGGCGGCCCGGTCAGACCGACGCGAGCGACTCGGGGGTCACCTCGTAGAGGACGGACGAGCCCGCCTGCACCGACGGCACAAGGCCCGCGGCGGTGGGCAGCACCTGCTCGGCGAAGAACCGGGCCGACGCGATCTTGGTCTGGAGCCACGCGACGTCGGCGGGGTCGGCCCCCTCCAGGTCGGCCTTGGCGCCGAGCGCCAGGCGGGCCAGCAGCCAGCCGCCGGTGACCGTGCCGAAGATGCGCAGGTAGGGGGTGGCCCCGGCGAGCGCCTCGACGGGGCTGGCCAGGCCGTTGGTCATGATCCAGCTGGTGACGCCCTCCAGACTGTCCACCGCGGCGGCGAGCTGCGTGCGGATGGAGGCGAACTCCTCGCCGGCGGCGGCCAGCTCGGCGTCCAGGTCCCGCATCTGCTGCAGGTACTCGGTGACGACGCCACCCATGCGCATGCCCAGCTTGCGGCCGACCAGGTCCATGGCCTGGATGCCGTTCGTGCCCTCGTAGATCGGGGCGATGCGCATGTCGCGGTAGTGCTGGGCCACGCCCGTCTCCTCGACGTAGCCCATGCCGCCGAAGACCTGGATGGCGGTCGAGGTGACCTCCATGCCGACGTCGGTGCTCCAGGCCTTGGAGACCGGGGTCAGCAGCTCGGCGATCTCCCGCCAGTGCTCCGCCTCGTCGCCCTCGAGCGCCCGGGACAGGTCGATCGCGGCCGAGTTGTAGACCAGCAGGGCGCGCATGGCCTCGACGTGGGACTTCATGAACATGAGCATGCGGCGCACGTCGGGGTGCGCCTCGATGAACGCCGGCTCCTTGGAGTCGCCGCCGATCTGGCGGCCCTGACGACGCTCCTGGGAGTACTGCAGCGCCTTCTGGTAGGCCGCGTCGCCCAGCGCCACGCCCTGGATCCCGACCGCGATGCGGGCCGAGTTCATCATCGTGAACATGGCGCGCAGGCCCTGGTTCTCCTCTCCCACGAGGTAGCCGGTCGCCCCGCCGGCGTCGCCGTAGCTCATGACGCACGTGGGGGAGCCGTGGATGCCCATCTTGTGCTCGATGGACACGCAGTTGACGTCGTTGCGCTCGCCCGGCTCCCCGTCCTCGGTGAGGAGGAACTTGGGCACGATGAACAGCGAGATGCCCTTCGTGCCGGCCGGGGCGCCCGGGGTGCGGGCCAGCACCAGGTGGACGATGTTCTCGGCCATGTCGTGCTCGCCGAACGAGATGTAGATCTTCGTGCCGGTGATCTTGTACGTGCCGTCGGCCTGCGGCTCGGCCTTGGTCTTGCAGAGGCCCACGTCGGAGCCGGCCTGCGGCTCGGTCAGGTTCATCGTGCCGGTCCACTCGCCGGTCACGATGCGGCGCAGGTAGCGCTCCTTCTGCTCCTCGGAGCCCCAGGCCTGGAGGCACTCGATGGCACCGGTGGTGAGACCCGGGCACATGGTGAGCGCGCCGTTGGCGGCCGTCATGAACTCGAGGGCGCAGGTGAACACGGCCTCGGGGAACCCGGCACCGCCGTACTCGACCTCGGCGTTGAGGCCCTGCCAGCCCGCCTCCACGAACTTGGCGTAGGCGGTCTTGAACTCGGCCGGCGTCTCGACGCCGTCGGGGCTCCACTTCAGGCCGACCGTGTCGCCGATGCGGTTGGTGGGGCCGAACACCTCCTGCATGAAGCGTCCGTGCTCGCCGAGGACGTCGGCCACGGTGTCGGGGTCGGCGTGGCGGTAGCGCTCGCTGGCGGAGATCTCGTCGAGCATGCCGACGTGGCGCAGGGTGAAGAGGGCGTCCTTGACGGGGGAGCGGTAGTCAGTCATGCCGGGCAGGTTACCGCCCGGTCACTTGGAACTGCCCGGGCGGGCCCGGGCCCGGTCTTTTCACGGTCGGGGCCCGCCGGTACCCTGCGACGGAGGGCGGTCGCCCTCTGACGGAGCGTGGCCGGACCCGCCGGCCGGGTTTCGTCGCCAGGACCCTCAACACTGCGGCGTCCCGGCCGAACTGAACCAGGTTCGCCCTCTGCGGCGGACGACACCCGAACCCGACGACACCCGAACCCGACGACACCGTCCCAGGAGCACCCATGCTGAAGTCCCGATCCGTCCGAGCTGCGGCGAGCGTCGCGCTGTGCGCCCTGGTCCTGGGCCTCGCCGCCTGTTCCTCGTCGGAGTCCTCGACCTCCACCACCGCCAAGGAGGGCAAGTCCACCTCCACGACCTACCCCTACGGCGCCGGCGTGGTCGACCCGCCCGGCCCGACCGACGTGGTCCTGACCGTGACCGGCCCCGGCGGCTCCAAGACCTTCACGATGGACCAGCTGAAGGCGCTCGGCACCAAGGACGTGACCATCGACGAGCCGTTCGTCAAGCGGCGGATCGCGTTCACCGGCGTCCCCATGGAGGCGATCTTCGCCACGGTCGGCATCTCCGGTGACGTGCGGGTCAGCACTGCGGCGCTCAACGAGTACGTCTACGACAAGTCCACCGCCGCCGACTTCACGGGCTCCGACGGCCTCATCGCCGTGGCCCAGGAGGGCCAGCCCGTCCCGGTCGACCAGGGCGGACCGATCCGGATCATCTTCCCCGACGGCACCCCGCTCGCGAAGAACCTCGACGCCTGGAACTGGAGCCTCGAGAAGATGTCCGTCAAGGAGTCCTGACCGCTCCGGGTCGGGAGCCTGACGGGCGCAGCAGCGGATGGACGACGGCACGACCGGCCCGGTCGCACGGGCCGCCGACGAGGACCGGCCGAACCTCGGCCGGCTCTTCGGCGTCGGTCAGCGGGTACTGGCCGTCGTCGTCCTCGTGCTGCTCGCCCTGACGGTCCTCCAGGCGGCCCGGACGTCGAAGTCCTCCGTCGACGCCGTCAACGCCACCACCGGCGCGCAGACCACCACGGGCATCATCAGCTTCACCCAGCGGGAGAGCCTGAGCACCGCGGTCGAGGTCGAGCGCTGGCTCGCCGGGTCCGCGTCCCGCCGGGACCTGCAGATCGCCCGTGCCCTGCTGGCCCGGCGCCTGGCCACCGTGGACGACAAGGGCGTCGCCGCCGGCGAGCTGGCCGGACCCGAGTTCCGGGAGGCGCTCGCCGCGCTGGACCAGGCCTGGGCCGACGCCCCGCCCGGGGTCCTGCCGGAGGACCAGCGCCTCCGGTTCCTGGAGACCGTCAGCCCGGCCGTCATCGACTTCACCGAGCGGTCCAAGCAGCTCTCCGACCGGTACTCGCAGATCGCCGACAGCGTCCTGAACGAGACCACGGAGAACGCCAGCTACAACAACCAGCTCGAGCTGCTGCTGCTGGGGCTGACGCTGGTCACCTCGCTGGTCCTGCTGACCTGGCTCGCCCGCGACGTCCGGCGCAAGTACCGGGCCGCCAGCGCGGCGATCGAGCGTGACCGTGAGGATCTCGACGCGGCGCAGACGGCGCTGGACCGCGCCGCCGCGTTCGACCGCGGCGAGGCGGCGGTCCTGGAGCAGATCATCGCGGGACGCACGCTCACCGACGTCCTCGAGCAGAGCGTCCGGCTCGCCAACAGCCGGGTGGAGGGGTCGCGGTTCCGCCTGGTGGTGGGCGGCTCCCTGATCGACCCGGCCACGCACCGCGGCGCCGTCGTCCTGCGCGACGGCCAGCTGCCCGACGACCCCACCGGCGCCGAGGTGGTCGCAGCGTGGGACCTGCCGGTCGACGAGGGCGTGCCCGCCGGCCTGCTCCAGCTCGTCGGCACGGTGCCGCCGGAGGAGCGGGACGAGGCGGAACGGGTCGGCCGCCGCTGCGCGGACCTGGGCGCGGTGGCCACCAACCGTCACCACGCGGCGGAGCGCCTGCGCTTCCAGGCCACCCACGACGCCCTGACCGGCCTGGTCAACCGGGCCGAGCTGCTCGCGCGGGTGCGGGCCGCCATGCGCCACGACGGCGACGGCGGGTCGCTCGCCGTGCTGTTCATCGACCTCGACCGGTTCAAGCTGGTCAACGACTCCCTCGGCCACAAGAGCGGCGACCAGCTGCTGGTCGAGGTGGCGGACCGCCTGCGGTCGCTCGTGGGCACCGACCCGCACCTGACCGTGTCCCGCCTGGGCGGCGACGAGTTCGTCATCCTGTGTACCCGCATCAGCCGGCTGGCCGACGCGGAGGCCGTGGCGGACCGGGTGGCGGCGGCGCTCGTCGAGCCGGTCGAGATCGACGACGCCGAGGTGTTCGTCAACGCCTCGATCGGCGTCGCCTTCGCCACGCCGCAGATGGAGTCGCCCGAGCAGCTCCTGCGGAACGCCGACGTGGCGATGTACCGGGCCAAGCGCGCCAAGTCCGGGAACTACGTCGTCTACAACGCCGCGCTCGAGGCCGACGTCGCCGAGCGGCTCGAGACGGACTCGGCGCTGCGGCGCGCCGCCGGCCGCGACGAGCTGCGGCTCTTCCTCCAGCCGGTGGTGGACATGGTGACGCTGCGCCCCGTCTCCTACGAGGCCCTGATCCGCTGGGAGCGCCCCGGCCACGGCCTGGTCGGGCCCGACGACTTCATCCCGATGGCCGAGGAGACCGGGATCATCGTCGAGCTCGGCGACTGGGTCCTGCGGACGGCCGTGCAGCTCCTGGCCGACCACCGTGCCCGCAGCGGCGAGGAGCTGCGGCTCGCGGTCAACGTCTCGGCCCGCCAGCTGCTCGAGCCCGGGTTCGCCTACCGGGTCCTGTCCACGCTGTTCGAGTTCAACGTCCCGCCGTCGTGCCTGACGCTCGAGCTGACCGAGTCGTCGCTCATCGAGCTCCGGTCCAGCGGCTCCGTCCTCGACCGCCTCCGGGAGTCGGGCGTGCGGGTCGCGATGGACGACTTCGGCACCGGCTACTCGTCGCTCCTCCAGCTGCAGACCCTCCCGATCGACGTCGTCAAGCTCGACCGGGCCTTCATCGCCGGCCTGTCCGCCGAGCCCGGCCGCCGCCACGCGGTGCTGGCCGCGGCCACCAAGCTGGTCCAGGCCTCGGGGCTGGACCTGGTCGTGGAGGGCGTCGAGACCGAGTACGAGCGCGAGGAGCTGCTGCGCCTCGACTGCCGTCTGGGCCAGGGGTTCCTCTTCGCCCGCCCGGCGCCGGCCGACGAGGTCCTGGCCCGCGCCACAGGCACCCGCTCCACCTCGTCGGGCGCCACCCCCGCCTAGCGGCCGTCGTCCGGCGCCGCCGGGACGTGCGGGCTCATCAGGAGCAGCGGGAGGCTGACGCCCACCTGCCCGTGACGGAGGGTGGCCACCCGCCGGCCCGGCTGGACGGCGTCGCGGGGGGTGCCGAGCAGCTCGCCCAGCTCCCGGGCCGACGCGTCCAGGTCGGTGACGGCGAGCGCCAGCCCCATGACCGTGGTCGGCCCGCCCGGCTCGGGCCCGCCGTCGTCGGGGCCGACGAGCTCCAGGATCACGTCACCGGCCCAGAGGAACACCTGCAGCGTGGGGGTGCCGGCGGCCCCGGTGCGACGCGTGCCCCGCACCTCCATCCCGGCGTCCTCGAGCGCGGTGACGGCGCGGCGGACGTCCCCGGTCAGCAGGACCACGTGGTCGATCCGCACCACGCCGTTGCGGTGGACGGCCGTGCCGGCGCCTGCGGGCGCCGACCCCCACGGGGTGACGCCCGGGAGCCCGTCGACCTCCTGGTCCACGCCGTCGAGCGCCCAGCCCTCGAACCCCCTGCCCGAGCCCGACAGCTCGACCGTGGTGCGCCCCACCTGCACGGTCCCGGTGCCGTCGCCGCGGTCCTCGACCGAGAAGCCGGCGGCCGCCCAGGCCGCCGGGGCGTCGCCCACACGGAGGGCGCGGAGCTGGTGGGGACGGGCGGACGACGGGTCGGGCTCCATGGCCGCAACGTACCCGGGCGCGGCGCGGTCAGCCCTCGCCCTGGAACGGCTCGACCGCGGTGCCCCGGGCCAGCGAGTAGGCGGCCAGCGTGCGCTCCCGGGCGAACGAGTGGTCCACCAACGGCGCGGGGTAGGTGGTCCCCAGCTCGACCCCGGCGGCCGCCAGCTCGAGGGGCCCGGCCTCCCACGGCGCGTGCAGCGCCTTGTCGGGCAGTTCGGCCAGCTCGGGCACCCACCGCCGGACGTACTCGCCGGTGGCGTCGAACTTCCGGCCCTGCATGACCGGGTTGAAGATCCGGAAGTAGGGCGACGAGTCGGGCCCGGTCCCCGCCACCCACTGCCAGTTGCCCACGTTCTGGCTGACCTCGAAGTCCACGAGCTCGCGCCGGAAGTGGGCCTCGCCGAGGCGCCAGTCGACCAGCAGGTCCTTGACCAGGAACGACGCCGTGATCATGCGGACCCGGTTGTGCATCCAGCCGGTGGCCGCCAGCTCGCGCATGCCGGCGTCGACCACCGGGTAGCCGGTGCGGCCCTCCTGCCACGCGGCGAGCTCCTCCGGGTCGTTGCGCCACTCGATGCGGTCCATCTCGGGCTTCATGGCGTGGCGCGCCAGCGCGGGCCGCTCGGCCAGCAGGTGGGCGTACCAGTCCCGCCACGCCATCTGGCGGACGAACCCCGCCCGGCCCTTGGTGGCGCCCCCCACGACCTCGGCGACGTGCCGGGGCGACAGGGTCCCGAACCGCAGGTCGGCCGAGAGGTGCGAGGTGCCGGTGGCGTCGGCCGGGAAGTCCCGACGGTCGGGGTAGCCGTCGACCTCCTCGAGCCAGGCGGCGAGCCGCAGGTGGGCGGCGTGCTCGCCGCCGGCCATCACCGGCTCGCCCGCGGGCGACGGCAGGTCCTCGCCCAGGTCGTCGGGCAGCCACGGCGCGGCGTCGCCGGGCGACGGCCACGGGTCGAGCGGGGTGTCGGCCCAGGCCTTCCAGAACGGGGTGAAGACCTTGTGGACCTGGCCGGTCCCGGCCGACAGGACGGTCCCGGGGGCCCGGAGCAGCGTGCCCCAGTGGGCGGTCAGGGAGACCTCGCCCAGCGCCCGGGCCACGGCCGCGTCGCGCCGGACGGAGTAGCCGGACACGTCGGCGTTCACGTGGACCTCGCCGGCGCCGGTGGCCGCCACGGCCCGGGCCACCGCCTCGTGCGGCGCGCCGCGGAGGACCAGGAGCCCGCCGCCGCGCGCCCGCAGCTCCGCGTCCAGGGCGTGCAGGTGCGCCGCGAGCAGGTCGCGGCGTCGGCGGCCGGCCTGGCCCACCGGGAGCGGGTCGACCACGAACAGGGCGACGACCCGGTCGGCGGCGCAGGCTGCGTCCCAGGCCGGGTTGTCGGTCAGGCGGAGGTCCCGACGGAACCAGACGAGGGAGGTGCGCACGCACGGGCCAACGCCCGGGGTGCGCCGCATCATCCCGACTAGCGTCACACGCCGTGACCGACCCCGGCGCCACCACCGACGACCGGTCCCCGTCCCGTGCCGGACCGTCGGACCCCCGGCTGGCCGACCCGGCCGAGTTCGGGACGGGCACCCTGCTCCTCGGGCGCCGGGCGACGACCTGGCTGCTGCTCGCGACCGCCGGCTACGTCGCCGCCTCGATCATGGCCAACGTGATGTCGGCCCGGATCCTCCGGGTCGGGCCGTCGTGGGCGTCGTTCGCCGTCGACGCGGGCACGCTCACCTACCCGCTCACCTTCACGCTCCGCGACCTGGTCCACAAGATCGGCGGGCGCCGGGTGGCGCGCGTGGTGATCGTGGCGACGGCTGCGCTCAACCTGCTGCTCGCGCTGGGGCTCTGGGCGACCGCGGCGCTGCCCGGCGACCCGGCGGTCTCGACGCCGGCCCAGGAGTGGTTCGGCCCGGTGCTCACCCCGGTCCTGCGCATCACGCTCGGCTCGATCGTGGCGCAGGTCGTGGCGGAGCTGATCGACACCGAGGTGTACCACCGCTACGTCCGGCGGTTCGGCCACCGGGCGCAGTGGGGCCGTGTCCTGGTCTCGAACGCGGTGTCGGTCCCGGTGGACTCCGTGGTGTTCGTCGCCATCGCCTTCGGCGGGGTGCTGCCCCTGTCCGTGGCGGTCTCGGTCGTCTGGGCCAACGTGGTCGTCAAGGGGCTCGCCTCGGTCCTGACCACGCCGCTGATCTACGCGGTGCCCGAGGACCTCACGAGGCCCCCGGCCGACTGACGTGCTCGTGGGCGGCGGTGCCGCCCGACGGCGCCAGGGTCAGGAGTTGCGGCCCATGTTGGGCTTGCGACCGTGGTTGGCCTTCTTGCGACGCGCGTTGGCCTTCTTCTTCTGGGTGCGCTTCGACATAGGGTCATGAACCTACCGGGTCCTGCGCCCTCGGCTCCAGTCCGGGCCGTGCCACCTGCGCCGGACCAGCCCAGGAGGGCCGAACCAATGAGCAAGTGGACCGGACGTCGCACCGCAGGGCCGGAGCACCATGTGCACGTGGACCCCCGGGTCGCCCCCGGCGGTGACGGCCTCGTCCCGCTCCTGAGCATCCCCGACGGCCCGCTGCCCGCCGACGCGGCGTACCAGCTGGTGCACGACGAGGCGATGCTCGACGGCAACTCGCGCCTCAACCTGGCGACGTTCGTGGGCACGTGGATGGAGCCCCAGGCGCTGAAGATCTACACCGAGACCGTCGACAAGAACATGATCGACAAGGACGAGTACCCGCAGACCGCGGCCATCGAGGAGCGGTGCGTCCGGATCGTGGCCGACCTGTGGAACTCGCCCGAGGCCGCCACCACCGCCGGCACCTCGACCATCGGCTCGTCCGAGGCCTGCATGCTCGCCGGCATGGCGTTCAAGCGCCGCTGGCAGGCGGCGCGGCGGGCCGAGGGGCGGTCCACCGACCGGCCCAACATGGTCATGAGCGCCGGCGTGCAGGTGGTGTGGGAGAAGTTCTGCAACTACTGGGAGGTCGAGCCGCGCTACGTGCCGGTGACCGACGACAACCTCCTGCTGGACGCAGAGTCGATGCTGCCCTACGTCGACGAGCACACGATCGGCGTCGTGGCCATCCTGGGCTCGACCTTCACCGGCGACTACGAGCCGGTGGCAGAGATCGCCGCGGCGCTCGACCAGCTGGCGGCCGACGGCGGCCCGGACGTGCCGCTGCACGTGGACGCTGCGTCGGGCGGGTTCGTG
>CAIYXG010000222.1 GCA_903930035.1 uncultured Actinomycetes bacterium
ACCAGGTCGGCCAGCGTGCGGCCGGCAAGGTGGGTGGTCGACACGCCGTCGCCCACGTAGCCGCCCGCCGCCCCGACCCCGGTGGCGCGGTCGTGGACCACCGACGCGCACCAGTCCCGGGGGACCGCCAGGGGGCCGCCCCAGCGGTGGGTGATGCGGGCGTCGCGGGTGGCGGGGAACAGCTCGTGCAGCGCCGCCACCAGGCCGTCGTGGACCGAGGCGTCGGTGTCGAACCGGTCGGCCACGGCGGAGCCCCAGTGGTACGGCGCGCCGCGGCCGCCGAACGCCAGGCGGCCGTCGGCGGTGCGCTGGCCGTAGACCAGCAGGTGCCGGCCGTCGCTGAAGGTCGCCCGGTCCCGCAGGCCGACCTGGGACCACACGTCGTCGTCGAGCGGCTCGGTGGCCACCATGAGCGAGTAGAGCGGGATCACGTCCCGACCGTGGCCGTCGAGCGCCGGGGTGTACCCCTCGGTGCAGCGCAGGACCGTGGGGGCCACGACGGTCCCTCCGTCGGTCCGGACCTGGCCCGGCCGCAGCTCGACCGCCCGGCTCTGCTCGTGGACCACCGCGCCGGCCGCCTCGGCAGCCCGGGCCAGGCCCCGCACCAGTCGGGCCGGGTGGACCGCGGCGCAGTGCGGGGTGGAGAGTCCACCGAAGTTGTCGGCCGTCCCGATCCGGCGCCGCATGGCCGGGGGCTCCAGCCACTCCAGGTCGTCGGGGCCGAACCCGTAGGCGCGCAGGACCTCCAGCTCGTGGCGCAGCCGGCCCACGTGCGAGCGGTTGGTGGCCACCGTGAGCGTGCCGCCCTTGGCGGCCTGTGCGTCGACGCCCAGCCGGTCCAGGTCGGCGAGGACCGCGTCGACGGTGCCGACCATCGCCCGCCACTGCGCCACGGCGGCGTCCCGGCCCGCCATCGCCTCGAGCGCGGGGAGCGACGCCGGGAACAGCGCGGAGCACCAGCCGCCGTTGCGGCCCGACGCGCCGAACCCGCAGACCTCGGCCTCCAGCACGACCACGCGGCAGTCGGGCGCGGACTCCCGCAGGAACAGGGCCGTCCACAGGCCGGTCATCCCGCCGCCGACCACCACGACGTCGGCCTCGACCCGCCCCGAGAGGGCGGGACGCGGCGCAAGGTCGTCGTCGCAGGTGTCGAGCCAGAGGCTCCGGGACCGGACCCGGTCCGTCCCCGACGTCACTGCGGTCCGGCGGGGGCTACTTGGCCAGCTCGGCGGCGAACCCGGCGAAGGCGTCGACGTAGCGGTCGATGTGCTCGTCGTCGTGCTGCACCGAGATGGTCCACTGCTCCTCGTCGCCCGGGGTCATGAAGACGCCCCGGTTGACCATCCACGGGTAGCTCGCCGCGTAGATGTCGATGTTGGTCTCCAGGAAGTCCCGGTAGTTGGTGAGGGGCTCCTTGCGGTACGAGATGCAGCCCTTGGAGCCAAGGTCGACCGTGTGGGCCGGCAGGTCGAACTCGTCGACCGACTGCTGCAGGCCGCTGGCCAGACGCGTGCCCAGACGGCCCAGGTGCTCGTAGGCCTCGGGCGTGAGCACCTTGGTGAGCGTGGCCAGCGAGGCCGCGACCGACAGCGGGTTGCCGTTGTACGTGCCCTGGTGGGCGGCGCCGCGGTTGATCTCCTCCATCACCTCGGCCCTGCCGCCGAACGCACCGATGGCCGTGCCGCCGCCGATCGACTTGGCCCAGGTCGCCAGGTCGGGCTTCACGCCGAACCGCTCCTGCGCGCCGCCGGGGGCGATGGTGCCGCCGCACTTGACCTCGTCGAAGATCAGGACGACGCCGTACTGGGTGCACAGCTCGCGGACCTTCTCCAGGTAGCCCGGCTGGGGGAGCACGATGCCGATGTTCATCATCACCGGCTCCATGATCAGCGCAGCGATCTTGTCGCCCTCGGCCTGGAACAGCGCCTCGAGGGCGTCGGCGTCGTTGAACCGCACCACCCGGATCCAGTCGGCCATGCCGGCCGGCACGCCCTTCGACTTCGGCGTGGCCACGGGCATGTCGCGGCCGCCCATGTCGTCGGCGCCGGGCAGCACCGAGTACATGAGCTGGTCGACGTGGCCGTGGTAGGAGCCCTCGATCTTGGCGATGACGTCGCGACCGGTCGCAGCGCGTGCCACCCGGATGGCCGACATGTTGGACTCGGTCCCGGAGTTGCAGAACCGCACCTGGTCGACGGCGAACCGTCGGCAGAGCTCCTCGGCCAGGGCGACCGTGGTCTCGACCGTCACCGCGAAGTGGGCGCCGTTGCTGGCGGCCTTGGTGATGGCCTCGGTGACCACCGGGTGGGCGTGGCCGACGGCCATGGTCCCGAACCCGTTGTGGAAGTCGTAGTACTCGTTCCCGTCGTGGTCCCAGACCTGCGCGCCCTGCCCCCGGGAGAGGTACACGGGGTAGGGGTCGCCCACCTGGAAGCTGGAGGCCACACCCCCCGGCATGGACTTCACGGCCCGCTCGTAGAGGGCCTTGGACCCTGCGGTGCGCTCGAGGAGCACGGGCATCTCGTCGGCCGCAATCTCTGCGGACCTCGCGCTGAGGCGTTCGTCGGTCGCTGACATGGGTATCACCTGCTTGATGGCCGCCAAGCTCGACGGCGTCGTGGACGCACGCCCCGGACCGACGGGGACGCACGGGGTCAGGCTACGCCGGAACCGGCCCGGCGGCGCGCCGCCGGCCCGGCGCCGCCCTCAGGGGCGGCCCGTCACCACTTCACCATGACGTGCTTGAGCTCGGTGTAGTGCTCCACGGCGTACTGGCTCAGGTCCTTGCCGTAGCCCGACTGCTTGAACCCGCCGTGGGGCATCTCGGAGACCAGCGGGATGTGGTCGTTGACCCAGACAGTGCCGAACCGCAGGAGCGCCGAGGCCTCCATGGCCGCGCCCACGTCCTTGGTGAACACCGACGCCGCCAGCCCGTAGTCCACGCCGTTGGCCCACTCGACGGCCTGGGCCAGGTCGGCGGCGCGCTGGACGGTCACGACCGGGCCGAACACCTCCTGCTGCACGATCTCGGCGCCCTGCTCGACGCCGACCAGGACCGACGGCTCGTAGTAGTTGCCAGGGCCCTCGGCGGACCGGCCGCCGGTGACCGCCGTGGCGCCGCCGTCGACGGCCCGGGCCACGAACCCCTCGACGCGCTCGCGCTGGCGGACCGAGATCACCGGCCCGAGCTCGGTGGCCTCGTCGGTGGTGGGTCCGACGACCAGGCTGCGGGCCGCCTCGGCGATGGCCTCGACCGCCGCCTCGTGGATGCCCGGCGCAGTGATCACGCGGCACGCCGCCGTGCAGTCCTGCCCGGCGTTCCAGAACGAGCCCACCTTGAGGGACTCGGCGACCTGCTCCAGGTCGGCGTCGTCGAGGACGATGACCGGGGCCTTGCCGCCCAGCTCCAGGTGGACCCGCTTGAGCGAGTCCGACGCCGCCCGGGCGATGGCCTTGCCGGTCCCGACGGAGCCGGTGAGCGACACCATGTCGACGAGCGGGTGGGTGGTGAGCGCCGCACCGGCGGTGGCGCCGTCGCCGGTCACCACGTTGAGCACGCCGGCGGGCAGCACCCCGTCGGTCAGCTCGGCCAGGCGGAGCGTGGACATGGGCGTGAGCTCGGAGGGCTTGAGGACCACGGTGCAGCCGGCGGCCAGGGCCGGGCCCACCTTCCACGCCGCCATCATCAGCGGGTAGTTCCACGGTGACACGGAGCCGATGACGCCGACGGGCTCGCGGCGCAGCATCGACGTGTAGCCCTCGAGGTACTCGCCGGCCCCCTGGGTCTCCATGGTCCGGGCCGCCCCGGCGAAGAACCGGAGGCAGTCGGCGGCCGCCTCGACCTCGATGCCGACCGCCGCGACCGGCTTGCCGGCGTCGCGCGACTCCAGCTCCACCAGCCGGTCCATGTCGGCCTCGACCACGTCGGCCAGCTTCAGCAGGGCGGTGGCGCGCTCGGCCGGCGTGGTGCGCCCCCAGGTCGTGAAGGCCGTGGCCGCCGCCTGCACGGCGGCGTCCACGTCGTCGGCCCCGGACGCGGCGGCCTGGAACAGCACGTCGCCGGTGGCGGGGTCGACGACCTCGTCGACGGCCCCGGACCGTGCCGGGACCCAGGCCCCTCCGATGTAGTTCTCGCTGCGCAGGTCGGACATGGGGTGCTCCAGTGGTCGGCGGCCGTCGGTGCACGGCCGGGCGGGCTGCGGCGATTCTGGGCGCGTCGCCGGGCACTGGCAAGGGTGGGGCGTGCGGCGGCCCCTCCGTTCACGGACTTGTCACGGGAACGGCGCAACTGGGTGCTGGTCCGCCGGTAAGGTCGTTGCGTACGCAGATGCGGTACTCGTGCCGCACCTGAACGGGGGTACCGAGCAATGACCGACAGCGCACCGGAGGTCCAGGCCGACACGCCTGCCGGTCCGGGCGCGGCGCCGGTCATCCAGCTCGACCGGGTGACCAAGCGGTTCGGCAGCTTCGTGGCGGTCGAGGAGGCCCACTTCGACATCCGCGAGGGCGAGTTCTTCTCCATGCTCGGCCCCTCCGGCTGCGGCAAGACCACGACGCTGCGCATGATCGCCGGGTTCGAGCAGCCCACCTCGGGCCAGATCCTGCTCGGTGGCACCGACGTCTCCCGCACCCCGCCGCACAAGCGCGACGTCAACACGGTCTTCCAG
>CAIYXG010000223.1 GCA_903930035.1 uncultured Actinomycetes bacterium
CATCGGCTCGATGAGGACCTTGAGCTCCTCGTGCGTGTAGCCGAACGTCTGCTGCTCCCGCACCACGTCGCGGTGCGACTCCGTGGTGTGGGCCACCTCGGGGAGGTCGCGCAGGCGCTTGACGCCCCGCGCCAGCCACTCGCCGTAGGGGCGGGCGGCGGCCAGCTCCGCCTTGATCTCGGTGTCCTCGATGATCCGGCCCTGGCTGGTGTCGATGAGGAACATGCGGCCCGGGCGCAGCCGGCCCTTCTGCACGACCCGCTCGGGGTCGATCGGCAGGGTGCCGACCTCCGAGGCCATGACCACCAGGCCGTCGTCGCAGACCCAGTAGCGCGACGGGCGCAGGCCGTTGCGGTCCAGTACTGCACCCACGACCGTGCCGTCGGTGAAGGTGACCGAGGCCGGGCCGTCCCACGGCTCCATGAGGCACGAGTGGTAGCGGTAGAAGTCCTTGACCGCCGGGTCCATCTCGGCGTGGTTCTCCCACGCCTCCGGGATCATCATGAGCATGGCGTGCGGCAGCGAGTACCCGCCCAGGTGCAGGAGCTCGAGCACCTCGTCGAGGCGGGCGGTGTCGGAGGCGCCGGGCGTGCAGACCGGGAAGATCCGCTCCAGCCGCTCCCCGCCGGGGAACAGGCCCGACGCCAGCAGCGACTCCCGGGCCCGCATCCAGTTCTGGTTGCCCTGGACCGTGTTGATCTCGCCGTTGTGGGCCAGGTAGCGGTACGGGTGGGCGAGCGGCCACGACGGGAACGTGTTGGTCGAGAACCGCGAGTGGACGATGCCGATGGCCGAGGTGAGCCGCTCGTCCGACAGGTCGGGGAAGAAGTTGCCCAGCTGGGGCGTGGTCAGCATGCCCTTGTAGACGAGCGTCCGCGACGAGAGCGACGGGAAGTAGACCGACGGCTCGCCCTCCGGGGTCACGACCTCGTGCTCGACCCGCTTGCGGGCCACGTAGGCGCGACGGTCGAGCTCGATCCCGGCCGAGCGGCCGTCGGCCACGAACAGCTGTCGGAACGACGGCATGGTGGACCGGGCGGACTCGCCGATCTCCGAGTCGTCGAAGGGCACGTCGCGCCAGCCCAGGACCTCCAGGCCCTCCTCGGCGCAGATCTTCTCGACCGCCGCAGCCGCTGCGTCGGCGGCCGCGTCGCCCGCCGGCAGGAAGGCCGTCCCCGCGGCGTAGGCGCCCGCAGCAGGCAGCTCGAAGCCCACGACGGCACGGAAGAACTCGTCGGGCACCTGGAGGAGCAGCCCGGCGCCGTCACCGGTGTTGACCTCGGCGCCGGTGGCGCCACGGTGGTCCAGGTTGCACAACGAGGTCAGGGCCTGCTGCACGAGCGAGTGGCTCCGGCGGCCGTGGAGGTCCACGACGAAGGAGACGCCGCAGGCGTCGTGCTCGTTCTCGGGCCGGTACAGCCCGGTCGGGGGCGGCAAGTGCTGTGGCATGGTCGTTCCTGTTGACGCGCGACGGCGCTCGGTGTGCAGGGACGACGCTGGCCCTGGGGGGTCAGATGAATCTACCCGGCCGCCTGCCGCCGCCCAAAGGCGATCGGCGCCCGTCTGGGTAGCCTGCCCTCCGTGGTCCACGCACTCTTGACGCATCTCGACGCATCTCCGACCCCGTTCCACGCGGTCGACGTCCTCGCCCGCCGGCTGGCGGCCGCCGGGTTCACGCCGCTCTCCCCCACCGGGACCTGGGACGAGGCGCCGGCGCGGTCCTCGGCGTACGTGGTCCGCGACGGGGCGCTCGTCGCCTGGGTCGGCGGCACGGGCCCGCGGCCCGGCCGGGGCCGGCTGGTCGGCGCGCACACGGACTCGCCCTGCCTGCGGGTCCGTCCGCAGCCCGACACGGGCGTGCTCGGCTACCGGCAGGTGGGCGTCGAGGTCTACGGCTCGCCGATCCTGGCGTCGTGGGCCGACCGGGACCTGGGCCTGGCCGGGCGCGTGGTCGTGCGGCACGGCGCGGCCACCGAGGTCCGGCTGTTCCGCACGGCGCACGCCGTGCTGCGGGTCCCGCTGCTCGCGATCCACCTCGACCGCGACGCCAACGAGGGCCTGCGGCTGGACCGCCAGCAGCACCTCCAGCCGGTGTGGGCGCTGGGCGACCCCGCCCCCGGCGACGTCGCCGCGTGGCTCGGCGAGCAGGTCGGCGCGGCCCCGGAGGACGTGTGCGCGTGGGACGTCTCGGCGTTCGACCTGCAGCCGGCGGCGCTCGTCGGCCGGGACCAGGAGCTGCTGGCCTCGGCCCGCCTCGACAACCAGGTGTCGTGCTTCGCCGCCGTGGAGGCGCTGCTGGCCCGCCATGCCGCGGGTTCCGGCGACCTGGCGGTCGTGGCGCTCTTCGACCACGAGGAGGTGGGCTCCACGACGGCCACCGGCGCCGACGGCGCCTGGCTGGCCCAGGTGCTCGAGCGCCGGGCGCTCGCGGCGGGCGACGACCGCCGGACGTGGCTCGAGGACCTGGCCGGGTCCCAGCTGCTCTCCGCCGACATGGCCCACGCCGTCCACCCCAACTACCCGGAGCGCCACGAGCCCGGCCACCGGGTGCGTCCTGGCGCCGGGCCGGCGGTCAAGCACAACGAGAACGCCCGCTACGCCACGACCGCCACGAGCGCGGCGGCGTTCGTCGCGGCCTGCGGCACGGCCGACGTGCCCGTCCAGCACTACTCCCACCACGGCGCGCTGCCGTGCGGGTCGACCATCGGGCCGCTGGCGGCGGCCGGCCTGGCGCTCGACACGGTCGACGTCGGGGCGCCGATGCTGTCCATGCACTCGGCCCGCGAGGTCATGGCCGTGGCGGACGTCGCCCCCACGGTCGCGGCGTTCACTGCGTGGTGGGGCGCCCCGACGGCGTAGGTTGCGGCCATGAGCAGCACCATGCGGATCGGCATCAACGGGGCGGGCAGCCTCAACTCCCTCGAGGACGTCGTGGAGGGGGCGAGGAAGGCGGAGGCCGACGGGTTCCACTCGTTCTGGATCGCCCAGATCTTCGGCGTCGACGCGCTCACGGCGCTCGCCGTGGCCGGCCGCGAGGTGCCTCGCATCGAGCTCGGGACGGCGGTCGTACCGACCTTCCCCCGCCACCCGATGATGCTGGCCGGGCAGGCACTCACCACCCAGGCCGCCACCGGCGACCGCCTGGTGCTCGGCATCGGGCTCTCCCACCAGATCGTGGTCGAGGCCATGTGGGGCTACTCGTGGGACAAGCCCGTCCGGCACATGCGCGAGTACCTCGACGCACTCCTGCCGATGCTCCGCGGCGAGCAGGTCGCGTTCACGGGCGAGGACGTCTACGCCCACGGGGGCGTGGAGGTCCACGGCGCCGCGGCGCCCGAGGTCCTGGTCGCCGCCCTCGGCGCCCAGATGCTCAAGGTCGCGGGCGAGCGGGGGTGCGGCACGATCACCTGGTGCACCGGCACCCGGACGCTGGCCGACCACGTCGTCCCCCGCCTGACGGCGGCGGCCGAGGCCGCCGGGCACGGGCGCCCCCGGGTGGTCGCCGACCTGCCCGTCGTCGTGACGGCCGACCCCGACGGCACCCGGGACGCCGCCAACGAGCTGCTCGTGGTCTACGGGGGCCTGCCGTCCTACCGGGCGATGCTCGACCTCGAGGGCGTCGCAGGTCCGGCCGACGTGGGCATCTACGGCGACGAGGCGCACGTGGCCGCCGAGCTGGGCCGGCTCGCCGACGCCGGCGTGACCGACTTCGGTGCGGTGATCGCCGCGACGAACGCCGAGGACCACCAGCGCACCTGGGACCTCCTGAAGTCCCTCCTCTGAGCGGTCCGACTGCGGTACCTCCCTCGTTACACCCCCCATCCCCTCCTTCCCCCATGACCGGTCCCTCCCCCACCGACCTCCACTTTGCGTGCCCCGGCGTGACGCTCGCCGCGTCGGCGTTCGGCGACCCGACGCACCCGCCCGTCGTGCTGGTGCACGGGGGCGGCCAGACGCGGCACAGCTGGGCTGGGACGGCCCGCGCGCTCGCCGACCGGGGCTGGTACGCGGTGGCCTACGACCAGCGCGGCCACGGGGGGTCCGGCCGGCCGGCCGACAAGGACTACCGGGCCGTGAGGTTCGCCGAGGACCTGGTGGAGGTCGCCACCCAGGTCCGCCTCCTGACCGGCTCGGCACCCGTCGTGGTCGGCGCCTCGCTGGGCGGCCTGGCCGGCCTGCTCGCCGAGGGAGAGCTCGACCCCGGCTGCACCGCCGGCCTGGTCCTCGTCGACATCACCCCCCGCATGGAGCGCTCCGGCGTGGACCGCATCGTCGGCTTCATGGTCGACCGGCTCGAGGAGGGCTTCGGGTCGCTCGACGAGGCCGCCGACGCCGTGGCGGCCTACCAGCCCCACCGGCCCCGTCCGAAGGACCACTCGGGCCTGCAGAAGAACCTGCGGCTCGACGAGGACGGCCGGTGGCGCTGGCACTGGGACCCGGACCTGTTCGTCGGACCCAGCCCCTTGGGGACCGGGAGCGTCCAGCAGCGCTACGACGACGCCACCGCCGCCCTGACGGTCCCCACCCTGCTCGTGCGCGGGCGGATGTCCGACCTGGTGAGCCCCGAGATGGTGGCGCACTTCCTGTCGCTGCGCCCGGACGCCGGCTACGTCGACGTGTCGGGCGCCGGCCACATGGTCGCGGGCGACCGCAACGACGCCTTCACCGAGGCCGTCACCTCGTTCCTCGACGGGCTCGCCGCCCGCGGCTGACCCCGTGGACCGCACCACGGCGCTCCGCCTGCTCGGTCTCGGCGACGACGCCGGCCCCGACGAGCTGCGCACCGCCTACCGCCGGCTGTTGGCGACCGTCCACCCGGACGTCTCCGACGCCGCCGACGCCACGGCCCGGACCGTGGCGCTGACCGAGGCGTACGCCCTCCTGCGCCACGGGCCGCCCGCCGCCACCGCCCCACCGGCGCCGACGGCACCGCGGCCGGCGGCCGCCCGCGTGGAGGTGGTCCACCTCGACGACGACACCGTCGCCGTGCACGCGCCCGCCGACACCACCCTGCTGCTGCTCGTCGAGGCGGCCCACGAGCTGGGCGACGTCGTCTACCTGGACCCGGGCGCCGGGCTCCTCGAGGTGCTGGTCGAGTTCGTCGAGGCGCCGACGTGCTCGTTGCTGCTGACCCTGCAGGGCCGGGGCGACGGCACCACCGAGGTCTGGTGCACGGTCGAGGCCCTGACCGGCGAGGAGGCGCCGCCGGTGGAGGCCGTGGCCCACCTGGTGGCCCGCACGCTCAGCGCCGTCGCAGCCCCTTCAGACGGGTAGTCAGGCTCGACCCGAACCGCAGGCGCATCGTGCGGATGCCCAGCCGGTCCAGGCCGGCCGGGACCGGGAACCACCAGACCTCCCGCGGCGTCCGGACGCGCTGGCCGAGCACCGACTTGGCGCTGCAGAACTCGCGCAGCCCCTCGACGCCGTGGACTCGTCCGATGCCGGACTCCTTCACCCCGCCGAACGGCAGCCCGGTGACCGCGGAGCTCACGATGCAGTCGTTGATGCAGACGTTCCCGGCCTGGAGCCGGTTGGCCACCGAGATGCCCAGCTCCTCGTCACGGGTCCAGACGGAGCTGTTGAGGCCGTAGACGGAGTCGTTGGCCAGCTTCACGGCCTCGTCGACCGAGTCGACCGCCATGACCGGCAGGACCGGGCCGAAGGTCTCGTCGCGCATGACGTCCATGGAGTGGTCGACGTCCACCAGGACCGTCGGCGCGAACCACAGGCCCGGCCGGTCCAGCCGGGCACCGCCCGTCAGCACCCGGGCGCCCTTGTCGACGGCGTCGGCGAGGTGCCGCTCGACCGTCTCCAGCTGGGGCTCGAAGGTCATCGACCCGATGTCGCCCCCACCGTCGTCCTGGCGGACCTCCCCCGCGGCGGCCACGACGCGCTCCACGAACTCGTCGTAGACGGGCCGCTCGACGTACACCCGCTCGACCGACATGCAGGTC
>CAIYXG010000224.1 GCA_903930035.1 uncultured Actinomycetes bacterium
CGGTCGGGGGCGTCACGGGGTGCGGGCCCGGTGGGGGCGGGCGGGTGCGGGATGCGGTGGCGGCTCATGGCGGCCACCGTCGCCGCCGGCCGGGCCGCTGTCAGCGGGGACGGGTCCCCGCCGCCGGCCACTCCTCGGTGAGGATCCGCAGGAAGACCGGGTTGTCGCGGTGGGCCCGCGGCCAGCTGGCGACGAGCCAGTCGTGGGCCTGGTCCTCCGTCCAGCCGTGGTGGCGCATGGCCCACGCCTTCAGGATCAGGGCCGTCCGGCTGCGGCCCCCGTGGCAGTGCACCACGACGTCCCGGCCGGGGTCCTCGGCCAGGAAGGCGTCGATGCTGTCGACGGCGTCGACCAGCGCGGCGAGGGCGTCGTGGTTGTCGTCCTCGCCGTAGCGGTCGACCAGGAAGACCTCCCGGCGCACGGGGCGGTCCCCGAAGTCCCCGCCCGTCCGGCAGGCCGACACCACGGCCGCGCCGTCGGGCGCCCGCGAGGCGCCCTTCCACTCGGCGGCGAACACGGGCAGCTCGTCGTGGACCCGGACGGGGCCGGCGGCCACGGACTCCGCGGGCGTCAGCCGCTTGGGCCGGCCCCCCATGAGCTCCATGGCCAGGTCCTGGAGCTGGGCGTAGTTGAACTCGGCGGTGCCCGTGGGCGTCCGGAGCGTGCCGTTCAGGTACGTGGTCCAGCGGCTGGGGATGCCCTGGACGCCCCACCGGGCCCCGGCGAGCCCGCCAGCGACGCACGCCACGGTGTCGGTGTCGTCGCCCAGGTCGATGGCGGCGACGACGACCTCGGCGAAGCCGGTCCCGAGCCGGAGCGCCCACACGGCCTGTGCCAGGCAGGTCCACACGGTGCCGTTGTGGAGCTCGGCCAGGTCCGGCGACCAGTCCGGGCCCAGGAGGTACGTCCAGCGGGCCCGGGCCCCCGGGTCGTCGATCCGGGCGAGCGCGGCGTCGAGGGCGTCGAACATGTCGTCGCCGTCGATGCCGGCCCGCAGCATGAGGGCGTGGAGCCCGGCGGCGACGGCGCAGTCCGGGTCGTAGTGGGTGAGCCGTGCCTGCTCGCCGGCGAGCTGCCACGTGGCGTCGAGCGGCCCGCCGGCGGTGAAGAGCGCCACCGGCGTGTTGCGCATGACCGCCCCGTTGGCCCCGGAGCGGCCGTCGACGGCCTGGTGTCCGGCGAGCGCCGCGCCCTCGTGGCCGGGCTGGCGGAGCACCCGGCGGGTGAGGTTGCCGACGTCGCTCGCGCTGCCCGCCCACACGCGCCATCGCTGGAAGAGGTCGGCCGGGTCGAACCCCTGGCGCGCCAGGAGCGACTGGGCCAGGGCGAGCGCCATCTGCGTGTCGTCGGTGAACTCGCCCGGCGCCCAGCCGAAGCCGCCGCCGCCGACCATCTCGCCGGTACCGCCCACCACGGGCTGCGGGAACCGGGCGGAGTACCCGCCGGGCCCGCCGAACTCGAAGGGCGCGCCGAGCGCGTCGCCCACCGCCGAGCCGACGAGCGCGCCGATGCCGCGCTGGACCTGGGGGGTCGAGAGCCCGCTCACGAGGACGTCCCGGTGCGGTCGTCGGGGACGAACGGGTCGGCGAAGCGGGCCGCCGCCGGCAGCCGCCGGACGACCAGCTCGCGCGCCAGCCGTGCGTCGCTGGCCACGTACTCGTGCAGGTCCTCGGGGCTCAGCTCGTGGATCTGCGCCCGGTCGACCTCCACCGGCTCCAGGCCGACGAGCCGCGCCATCGGCTTGAGGCCGCACGGCAGCCCGGTGCGGCCCACGTCGGCCCGGTAGAGCCGGTAGCCGTCCAGGTGGCGGTGCGGGCCCCACGACGCCCGGTAGGCGCTCCGCCGGTCGCCGTGGCGGCGGCGCCGGCCGTCGAGCGACGGGTCCTCGGCCAGGCGCAGGTGGAGCGGCACCCCGGCGCGCCGCGCCCGCTCGGCCAGGAAGGGCAGGTCGAACGCCGCGCCGTTCCAGGTGACCAGCACGCCGGGCGGGAGCTC
>CAIYXG010000225.1 GCA_903930035.1 uncultured Actinomycetes bacterium
AGCGCCGCCGCCAGGCCGCCCACCCAGGCCAGGGCGACCAGACCCAGTGGGAGCAGCACCACGGCGGTGGTGGAGCCGGCGAGGGCGGCCAGCACCCGACCCCGGGTGCGGCCCAGCACCCAGACGGCCAGCGCCGCCACCAGGATCTGGGACGCTCCGACGGCCCGTTCCACCTCGATGGTGGCCCCGAGCACGCGGTACACCGCCCCGAGGAACCAGAGGGAACCGGGCCCGTAGAGGTGGAGGAAGTCCCGGTGGGGCACCCACCCCTCGCCCACCAGTTCCGGGAAGACGAGCATGAAGCCCTCCTCCATCGGCGCTCCTGAGGAGCCCCAGAGCCCGGGGACGGCGAGGGCGACCACGAGGAGCACCACACCCACCGATGCGGCCTCGGCGGCCACGGCCCGGCCCGACCACCCACCAGCAGCGTCCATGCGGTCGGGAGTCTCGCACAGGGGCGGGTTGCCGGAGTCCCGGAGGGCCCGGCCACTAACCTGCCCGGCGTGGGTGTCCGAGGTTCCGGCTGGAACATCAGGGCCTACCGGCCCGCCGACGACGTCGGCGGCACCGGCGACACGCCGAACCCGGACCGGGTCGTCGGCTTCCGTGTGGTCGCCCGGGACGGGTCGTCGTCCGACCCGGGGGCCACCACCACGCTCGTCCGGGAGGACGCCGGCACCACGCCCCGGCTGTCCCTGCCGCACCGTCCACCGCTCGACGGGATCCGCGGGATCGCGATCCTGAGCATCATGCTCTACCACGGCGCCGGACTGGACCGGATCGGCTGGCTGGAGCGCTGGACCGGCGGCCTGTTCCTCAGCCTGTCGGCGTTCTTCACCCTGTCCGGGTTCCTGATCTGCAGCCTGCTGCTGCACGAGGAGTCCGGCTCCGGACGGGTCGACCTGGGGTCGTTCTGGATCCGTCGGGCCCGGCGCCTGCTCCCCGCCGTCTACGTCCTGCTCGCCGCGGTGGTCCTCCTCGCCCCGCTGCTGGCGTTCCCGACACAGCTCGACGGCCTGGGGGGTCAGGTCTGGGCCTCCCTCCTCTACGTCGTCAACTGGGACCTGATCCTCGCCGAGACCGACTACGCGGCCATGTTCGTCTCGTCCCCGTCGCCCCTCCAGCACCTCTGGAGCCTGGCCGTGGAGGAGCAGTGGTACGTGCTCGTGCCGCTCGCCGCCGCCGCCGTGGTCTGGTTCCGGCGCAGCCGCCGCCGCCTGGACCGTCAGGCGGCGCTCACCCGGCTGGCCTGGGGCCTGGTCGGCGCCGCCGTCGCGGGGACCGCCTGGATGTGGTTCGTGTCCGGCGGGGAGTACACGAACCGGGCGTACATGGGCACCGACACCCGGCTGGCCGAGATGGTCGTCGGGGCGGCCGCTGCGGCGTTCCTCGCCCGCGGGTTCCGATCCCCCACCGCCGTCCGACGGCGGGTGCTCCGGGCCGCCCCCGTGGCCATGGCCGTGCTGGCGGTGGCCTGGGTGGTGACACCGTTCGAGCTGTCGGCGCTCTACCGGGGCGGGTTCACGCTCCACGCGGTGCTGGTCGCGCTGGTGATCGTCGCCGCGGTCCAGCCGCGCGGGGTCGCCAGCGTCTGGTTCGGCGTCGGCGTCCTCACCTTCGCCGGACGGATCTCCTACGGCCTCTACCTGTTCCACTGGCCGGTGATGCTGTGGCTGACCCCGGACCGGCTGGGGCTCGACGCCTCCCTCACCCTGGCGCTGCAGCTCGCACTCACCCTGGCCCTGGCACTCCTGTCCGAGCGCTTCGTGGAGCTGCCGGTGCGCCGCGGCCAGGTCCTGCGTGGCCGCTGGGCGCTGGTGGCGCTCGGTGCCGCCGTCGCCGTCATCGCCGTCGGTGTCGCCCGACTCCCGCAGGCGGACCCCCGGGAGCTCCTGGCCCTGGGCCCGACCGAGCAGGTGGTCTACCCCAGCACCACGGCACCACCGATGCCCACGACGGCGGCCCCGACGGGCGCCACCGGCGAGGCCACCACGACGTCCGCGCCACCGACCACGCTGCCACCGCCGCCGCTGCGGGTGATGGTGGTGGGCGACTCCTTCGCCGAGTCCATCGTCATCGGCCTCCAGCGCTGGGGCGTCCGGACCGGCACCATGGCCGTCATGGACCAGGGGGTCCCCAACTGCCCCTTCGGCCGGAGCGGTTCGGCCCGGGCGCTGAACGTGGCCCGGGAGATCCCGGACGACTGTGCCGACCGGGACGCCACCCTGGAGGCGGCGGTCCGGGACTTCGCTCCCGACGTCGTCCTGCTCGCCGGCAGCTTCTGGGACATCACCGACCGTCGACCCGACAACTTCGCCTCGTACACGAGCATCGGTGACCCCGACTACGACCGGTTCCTCGTCGACGAGCTGCGCCACGTGACCCAGATCGTGTCCAACGGTGGCGCCACCGTCGTCTGGGCCAACTCGCCGTACTGGGACCCGGTCGAGGGGACGGCGTTCTTCATGGGTGACCCGCCGTACGTCGAGTCGGAACGGTCGCGTGTCGACTCGTTCAACGCCATGCTCACGTCGACGGTGGCCGGTCGACCGGCGACGTCGATCCTCGACCTCCAGGGGTGGATGCGAACCCAGCCCGGCGGGGACACCGGCAAGGAGCTCCGACCCGACGGCGTCCACTTCTCGGAGGCCACCACCGACCTGGCGGCCGCGTGGATCGGCCCCGAGCTGCTGCGGGCCGCCGGCCGTCAGCCGGCGGCCTGACGACGCCGCAGCCGTCCGAGGGCCACGGCCGCGCCGCCGCCGGCGAGCACCGCCAGGAGCGGGGCGGCCGAGACCTTGAAGCGGGGGTCCCCGAAGAACAGCACCGGGACCAGGCTTCGATCACCGGTGTGCCCGGCGGCGCCGAGGGCGCGCGGTCGAGGTCGGTATCACTCATAGCGAAGGGCCTGCGCCGGCTTGACCCGACTGGCTCGCCAGCTTGGATACAGCGTGGCCAAAAAAGCGAGCACCAGGGCAATCAGGGCCACCGGCACGATGTCGGCCGCCTGCGGATCACTGGGCATGCGACTAATCAGGTAGATGTCGCGCGGCAGGAAGCTGGCACTGAAGATTTTTTCCAGGGTTGGAACGATGACGTCGATGTTGA
>CAIYXG010000226.1 GCA_903930035.1 uncultured Actinomycetes bacterium
CGTGTTCACGCGCCTGATCGACAGGAACACCACCATCCCCACCCGCAAGGGCCAGACCTTCTCCACCGCCGCCGACGGCCAGACCGCGGTGTCCATCCACGTGCTGCAGGGCGAGCGCGAGATGGCCGACTTCAACAAGACCCTGGGCAAGTTCCAGCTCGTCGACCTGCCGCCGGCCCCCCGTGGCGTGCCGCAGATCGAGGTCACGTTCGACATCGACGCCAACGGCATCGTGAACGTCTCCGCCAAGGACCGGGCGACCGGCAAGGAGCAGTCGATCACGATCACCGGCCAGTCCTCGCTCTCGAAGGACTCCATCAACCAGATGGTGAAGGACGCCGAGGCCCACGCCGAGGAGGACCGTCTCCGCAAGGAGGAGGCCGAGGTCCGCAACCAGGCCGACACGCTGCTCTACCAGACCGAGAAGCTGGTCCGGGAGCAGGGCGACAAGCTCGACGCGTCCGAGAAGGCCGAGATGGACAACGCGCTCGGCGAGCTGCGCGAGGCCCTCAACGGCGAGGACACCGACCGCATCAAGCGGGCCACCGAGGAGCTCGGCGCGGCCAGCCAGAAGGTCGGCCAGAAGCTCTACGAGCAGGCGGCCGCCCAGGCCCAGTCCGAGGAGCCCGCCGCCGGCGCCTCGGCCGACGGCGGTGCCGAGGCCGACGAGGTCGTGGACGCCGAGATCGTCGACGAGGACGAGAAGTGAGCGACGCCCCCGAGGGCGCCGAGGAGGCCGGGTCCGCCCAGGACCCGGTCCCCTCGACCGACCCGTTCTCCACCGGCGCGCCGGCCGACGGCGCCGACGAGGCCGCGGCGCAGGTGCTCGACGACCTCTCGGCGCTCGAGCGCGAGTTCGACCAGTCGACCGAGGACGCCGTCGCCGAGGCCGTCGTCCTGGCCCAGAAGTTCGAGGCCGAGCGTGACGAGCTGCGTGAGCTGGCCCAGCGCGTGCAGGCCGACTTCGAGAACTACAAGCGGCGCGTGGCGGCCCAGCAGGCCGAGCAGCGGGAGCGGGCCGCCGAGGACCTGGTGAAGGAGCTGCTGACCGTGCTGGACACGTGCGACGCCGCGGTCGGCCAGGGCCACGAGCAGGTCCTACCGGTGCGGGACCAGCTGCTGGCCACGCTCCAGAAGCTGGGCCTGTCCCAGGTCGCCCAGGCCGAGGTCGCGTTCGACCCGAACGTGCACGAGGCCGTGCTGCACGACGAGGGCGAGGCCGACGACGGCCCCGTGGTCGTCGAGGTGCTCCGCACGGGGTACCTCTGGCACCAGCGCACGCTGCGGGCCGCGATGGTCCGCGTCCGTGGCTGACCGCTGCTGACCCGGCGGTCGGGCCAGCCCTGCCCGCAGACGCACGAGCGCAGATCGGAGGTGGCACGTGCAGCGTGAATGGCTCGAGAAGGACTACTACGCAGTCCTGGGCGTGGAGGCGACCGCCTCCCAGAAGGAGATCACGTCCGCCTACCGGAAGCTGGCGCGCCAGTTCCACCCGGACGCCAACCCCGGCAACCAGGCCGCCGAGGACCGCTTCAAGGAGGTCTCGGCCGCCTACGAGGTCGTGGGCGACCCCGAGAAGCGCCAGCAGTACGACGAGGCCCGGCGCATGGGGCCGATGGGCGGCGGGTTCGGGGGCGGCTTCGGCGGCGGGTTCGACCCGTCGGCGGGCGGCGTGCGCTTCGACGTCGGCGACCTGGGCGACCTGCTCGGCGGGCTGTTCACCCGCGGCCGTCCTGGACCGGGCGGCCGGCCGGGCGCCGCCACCGGCCCCCGCCGTGGCCCGGACGTGACCGCGGACCTGCACGTCGAGTTCATGGAGGCCGTGCGCGGGGCCACCGTGTCGGTCAACGTCGACACCACGGCCCGGTGCGGCGACTGCCACGGGTCGGGCGCCGCCGCCGGCACCTCGCCCGTGACGTGCGCCGTGTGCGGCGGGCTGGGGTCGGTCCAGGAGAACCAGGGCCCGTTCTCCTTCAGTCGCCCCTGTGACCGCTGCGGCGGTGCGGGCCAGGTCATCGAGCAGCCCTGCCGGTCGTGCCACGGCACCGGTGCGGTCCGCCGACCCCAGCAGGTCAAGGTGCGGATCCCGCGCGGGGTGCGCAACGAGGGACGGATCCGCGTGAAGGGCCGCGGAGGCGCCGGCACCAACGGCGGTCCTGACGGCGACCTGTTCGTGACGGTCCACGTCCGTCCGCACCCGGTCTTCCGCCGCGACGGCGACAACCTGCTCGTGACCGTCCCCGTCACCTTCGACGAGCTGGTGCTCGGGGCCGACGTCGACGTCCCCACGGTGGAGGGCGAGTCCGTGACCATCCGTGTCCCGGCCGGCACCCGCTCCGGGAAGAAGTTCCGGGTCCGCGGCAAGGGCGTCACCACGGGCAAGGGCACCGGCGACCTGCTGGCGACCGTCGAGGTGGTCGTCCCGACCGAGGTCGACGCTGCGACCCGCGCCGCGGTCGAGTCCTACGCCGCCGCAGCGGTCGGCTCACCGCGCGACGCCCTGCGCGAGACTGTGCAGCGCGTCGCGGGGCACGCACCGTCCGAGGAAAGCGGGGCAGAGGATGCCTGAGTTCCACCAGGCCGTGTACGTCATCTCGGTCGCCGCCGAGCTGGCCGGCGTCCACCCGCAGACCCTCCGCATCTACGAGCGGAAGGGCCTGGTCGAGCCGGGCCGGACCTCGGGCGGCTCGCGCCGCTACAGCGAGGCCGACATCGCGCTGCTCCGGCGCATCCAGGAGCTCACCAACGAGGGCCTCAACCTGGCCGGCGTCCGACGCGTCCTCGAGCTCGAGGCCGAGGTCGAGCGGCTGCGCCAGAGCGTCGACGCGCTCGAGGTCCGCGTGGCGGAGGAGGTCGAGCGCGTCCACCGGGAGTACCGGCGCGACCTGGTCCCGCTGCAGCAGGCGGTCGTCCTCTACTCCGACCGGGACCCGCGCCGATGACGTCCGGGACCAGGGTCCGGGCCGCGCGCCGCTCGTTGCTGCTCGCTGCGGTGGCGGTGCTCGTCGGCTCGTCGGTCGCCGTCGCCCAGCCGCCGCCGCCGCCCCCGCGCAAGGTCCTGGTCGTCGGCGACTCGGTCATCCTGGGCGCCCAGAGCGTGATGACCCAGGGGTTCGCCAGCCGGGGCTGGACCGTGGTGTTCGACGCGGCCGTCAGCCGGTCGACGGCGGCGGGCGCGCAGGCCGTCGCTGCCCGCAAGGCCGACGCCACCGACACGCTGGTGGTCAACCTGGGCGCCAACGACGCCGGCAACGCAACGCTCTACGCCCAGCGTGTCGAGCAGGTCATGGCGGCCGCCGCCGGCGTGCCGCGGGTCTACTGGCTCACCATCCGTGAGGTCCGGCCCTACTACCCGGCGGCCAACAACGTCCTGCGCGAGGCGGCGAAGCGCCACCCCAACCTGACGGTCGTCGACTGGAACGCTGCGTCGACCGCGCCCGGACTGACGTCGTCCGACGGACTGCACCTGAAGCCGCCCGGCGCCGCCGCGATGACCGACACGCTGCTGACCGCGATCTCGCAGGCCGAGTCCACGACCACGACGACGAGCACCACCACGACGACGACCACGACGACGACCACCACCACGACGACGGTCGTCACGCCGGCGTCGGCGGCGCCGGCGGCCGGGACGTCGACCGGCGGCGACGAGCCGGAGGGCGGTGACATCCCGATCTCGAAGGAC